>NZ_RQVN01000015.1 GCF_003992135.1 Veillonella sp. VA142
TATACCAATGAAAAGGGTCCTTCGGGACCCTTTTGCCTATTAAAAATATAAAAAATAGAGGAAAGTTGATACTTTTTAATCAACTTTCCTCTATTTTATTTGTGGGCTATTTTGTTACAGCCCCTTTTTATTTCTTTATGAACAGATGGATTTGTTGGGACCTTATAATAGATGTGTTACAATAAGGTTACAATCTGAAGTGAATTAGAGGATGTGACATATGAAACGTTTACAACAAACAGGAATGGTGGCAGTGTGGATTCTCACCATAGGAATGTCGCTGCTAGCCATTTGTTATACTATGATTATTCCTTTCCTCCCCGTGTACCTCTTAGAACTGGGAGTAGAACAGGAACATTTAGCCCTTTGGTCGGGACTGTCGTTTTCTATCTCCTTTTTTATTGCTGCCATTATGGCTCCTATATGGGGACGATTGGCGGATAAGCACGGAAAGAAATTAATGGCAGTTCGGGCAGGAATTTTAATTGGCATCTCTTATTTATGGGGTGCTTTCGTACAAGATGAATATCAATTTTTATTAGTCCGAGCATTCCAAGGGTTTGCCAATGGATTTATGCCAGCTGCCATGACGATGGTATCGTTGTCAGTACCGAAGGAGCGAGTAGGGATAGCGATGGGCATCTTTCAGATGGGTTTAGTCCTTGGGAATACAGTAGGTCCCTTGACAGGAGGTCTCACAGAATTAGCGGTAGGGATGCGCCCTGTATTTATGGTGGCAGGGATTACTTTGTTTATCGTTACTGCGGCCATCGCAATCTTTGTGAAAGAGCCACATATTGAAAGCGCAGCTCCTATGAAAGTCACTTCTTTCAGAGAAGATATACAGGAGGCGAAACGAAATAAGGTATTACTCCATATTTTAGGGTTATATTTCTTGGTGCAATCTGCCATGCTCATGCTACAACCTATCGTGGCCATTTATGTGGGTGAGCTAAAAGGTTCCATGGAGGGGGCTGCTATGCTAGCGGGCTCCATTCTCAGTGGAGGTGGTGTGATGGGCATGATTATGACTAATGTGTGGGCTGCCTATGGACAACGGCGAGGATACTTTAGGGTTATTTCCTATGGATTATTAGGTACAGGTGTCGTACTATTGTTGCAAAGCTTACCCTTTGGCCTTTGGTGGTTTGGTATTTTGCAATTACTCATCGGTGTATTTATTGTGGGTATCTTCCCATCTCTTGGATCAGCTATGACGGTGAATACCGATCCATCCGTGCGTGGACGAGTATTCGGACTTGCCACGACATCGCAACAGTTAGGGAATATGATGGGGCCTTTATTTGCTAGTGTGGTGGCCACTTACTGGGGAACATCCTATGTCTTTCTTGTAGCCGGTATAGGAATGATGCTCATTGGTTACCTAGTATTGAAAGTCCATGGAAATCGCCCTAATATTCCATAACTTAATAGAGGGTATATGAGTCCAGCACAGTTGGTAGCCATACGATATGCATACTCATATAATGTACCTATACAAATAGAGGAACGTTGATCGAGTTGGTCAACGTTCCTCTGTTGTATATACAGTATTTTGTTACAGTGCCGTACTGATTATGTATGTTGTTAGACACACCTAGAATTTAGGGGAATACAGGCTAGAGATTCTATACGTTCTTTTCTAGTTCTGTATCCGTTTCGGATTGAAGTGGTAAATGGAATCCAAAGATGGTGCGTACGTCTGGTGTGCTTTCTACTTCTAAGGTGCCTTCGTGGAGTTGTACCACATTTTGTACAAAGAAGAGTCCAAGGCCGAGACCTTTGTTTTCTTTTGATGTACGAGATGGATCTACTTGGTATAAGCGGTCCCAAATCATAGGGATGCTTTCAGGGGGAATACCTATGCCATCATCTTGGACAAAAATATGAATGGTATTACCTAGGGACACTTCAAAATGGATTGTATGGTGGGCAAATTTTAATGCATTATCTAACAGATTTGCCATCGCTTGTTGCAATAAGATTTGATTGCCATGAACAGTGATTGCCTCGTCAATATGACTAGTAAAAGTAAGCCCCTTTTCTTTACATAAACGGCCATAGGTAAGAGATAATTGTGTCGCTACTTCAGATAGAGGCACTGGAACTTTATCGATATTAGTTAAGCTATCAAGTCGTGCTATCTCTAGCAATTGGGACACCATATCAGCCATGCCCTTACTTTGAACAAAAATATTTTGAAAGCTTTCCTTAGCTTCTTCTAAAGAAGATACATATTGGCGGGCGTAATCACTTTCTGCTTGGATCACAGCAATAGGAGTGCGCAATTCGTGAGAAATATCAGAGTTGAAACGTTTCTCCCGATTGGAGGCCTCTTCCAAACTACTAAGCATATGGTTGAAAGTAGATGCTAACTGGTACATGGTATCTCCCGATTGAGGGATATTTTCGATGCGTTCCGACAAATCCCGTTTTAATGAAATTTGTTCTGCTAAGTTTGTTACGGTACGCACTGGTTTTAAACCACGTTGAATGATCCAATACCCACCTATGGTGGCGACAGTAACGAATAGAATGCCTCCTAACAATAAAGCTAGGAACATATTGTTTGATTTTCGATCGAGAAAGCTCATAGGTACAACACCACGAATGTAGCCTTGTACACCGACGTGATGATGAATAGGCGCATCATAGTACAAGAAAGAGTGTGTATCTTGATTAACTTCAGTTATGCCATCAAAGGAAGGGGGAGCCTCTTTAGGGAATTGTTCAGGTAGAGTACCTCTCAAGATGATGCCGTCGTGGGAGTATACCAATAGAAAGATACCATCATCAAAAGGTTTGTATTTTTTTGGATGGGTAGCAGCTTCAATTACCTCTTCTTGCAAATCTGTACGCATTTCGTTTCGATCAAAAATGTGGGTAAATTGAATTACGAACGTAGTAAGGAGACCAATCATAAGCAAGAGAAAGAAGGAGTACCAACTGGTGATTTTATACACCAAAGGAACGCGTAATAGAAAGATCTCTATAGGATGCCATATAGGTTGTATGACACTATGGTACATGCGATTGGTGATAGAGCGCATAGATTATTCCTCGGTGCGGAATACATAGCCTACGCCACGAACCGTTTGAATTAATTTTTGGCTTTCATCGATGTCGACCTTTTTGCGTAAGTCCTTGATATATACATCGATGAGGTTGGAGTAGCTTTCATAGTCATATTCCCATACATGATCGAGAATTTGTTGGCGAGACAAGACGATATTTGGATTGCTTGCTAGATAGAATAACAAGTCAAATTCTTTGGCAGTTAATGTTATGGGTGCGCCGTTGAGGAAGACGGAACGACTTTTATGGTTGATGCGTAAAGGACCAGCAAGGATATCTTCTATAGCTTGGTTGCGGCCACGGCGAGCTAAGGCGTAGATACGAGCAATGAGTTCTTCAAACTCAAAAGGTTTCACTAAATAGTCATCGGCGCCTAGGTTTAAGCCAGACACTTTATCTTCTAAAGCATCTTTAGCAGTTAAGAAGAGGACCGGTGTTTTGTTGCCTTCTGCACGCATTTGTTGTACCACTGCATGACCATCCATTTTTGGCATCATAATGTCCATAATGATGACATCATAACTGGATGTAGAAATATAATCTAAGCCATCTTCTCCGTTATAACATTGGTCTACAATCATGGATTCCACTTTCAAACGTTTGGCGATAATATTATTCAGCATTTCTTCATCTTCAACAATTAAGACTTTCATAAGAACTCCTTTCATGCGTTAGTATATAATTGTATTGTATCGTATTTTTAACACAGTTTAAAGAGATGTACAGAAGTAGTATAGAGGTTGTACATGAAAAAACCATGAATGATTGCTTTATGAGGGAGGGTCACCTATAATAAATATAGAAACTATGATTTATTCTTCCCTAGGAGTGATTATTATGAATATTAGAATGATTACGGCCTATGCCTTATTGATTGCCCTTTGTGCCATTGGCGGACAGATTCATTTTGGTGTGTACTCCATTGGATTTGATTCATCGCCGGCCTTTGTAGGAGCCTTACTATTAGGTCCTGTAGCGGGTGCTGTACTCGGTGCCTTAGGGCATGTAGCGACAGCGGCCTCCACCGGATTTCCCCTTGGTGTCCCCATCCATGTGGCAGTCGCTATTATTATGGCAGGCACGGGGGCTAGTATTGGATATATAACAAAACGAATGACTTCATCTTTTTCTTATATAATTAGTGGTATAGTAGGGTATATCATTAATGTTGGCATCGGGCTCGCTGTGATTGCCTGGATGATGCCGAGCACAGAGGTGGTGGCTATTTTATTTGTCCCTTTGTCCTTAGCCTATGCGTTGAACTATGTAGGGGCGGCTCTTGTAGTGAGTCAATTAAATCGAGTATTTGGTGGTAAACGAAATGCGTGATATAACGAGACTGTCTTTGAAAGAGGATGAAGAATGGCTCATTGCCAGTGATATTAGTAGTGGTATTGGGTTGCAAGAACATGATGTGCTAGCCGTACCGTATACTATGGTGGGGGCTTTTGCAGCTCGTGTGGCTATGCTAGAAATTCTATGTGCTAGAGGTACTGTGAAAGCCATACAATACCTTATTGGTGGTGACTATGATACGGTGGTAACCTCTGTGGTACAGGGAATCCAAGATGAACTGGATACATTAGGTATTACTGTGCCCATTAATGGTAGCCATGAAAGTAATATGAAAGTGAGCACTACTTCCGTAGGGATTACGGCTTTAGGAATAGGGGCAGCAGAAATACTTGGTACGGGAGAACCCTACGCCGTGTACGTATTAGGAAGACCCCTAGTAGGTAATGAAGTGTTAGAGCAACCAGAATGGATTGTGACTTATGATGAGGTGAAACGAGCCTTGGCACATCCTAGTACATCTCATGTGGTGCCTATTGGATCCAGAGGTATTCGCCAAGAATTGACGGTGTTACATTATTTAGAAGGGGCTCCCATAGAGTCCATAGAACTGATGGACGAAGAGTTAGATCACAGCGGTGGCCCTGCCACAGCGGTAGTTGTGGCTGTTCGCACTAGTGGTGAAACGACGTGGTTAGCAGACTTTCCTAACGCGCAGTATATAGGACGGCATAGGTAATAGAAAGGATATAGATATGAAGGAGTTACGATATTATATAGCATTGGCATTGGTAGCTGGTGGATTGACAGTAGCCCAAGCAGAGGCGAATCCGTACGGTGTAGTGAGTCCTCCTGATTGGGAATATCAAGCGCTTATGACCTTGGTGAGACATGGAGCGATTACAGATACTAAAGGAGTGGATTTAGGATCGCGGGCTTTCACTAGAAAAGAGCTTATTCCGATGATGGCAGATGTGGTATCACGTCGTGAGACTATGAATGAAAGTGACCGTATGTTGGCATTGCGACTGTATAATGAAAATCGTCGGTCCATTATGAACTATGAGATTGAACAGGAAGAAGCAAAACAGGGTAAAGCACAGGCGGATAGCACGGATGAAGGTACCCCAATTGCAGTGGAACCAGCCTTGACGAAAGAAGAAATCCAAAAGAAAATGGAGTCCTTCCGAATTGATACATCTGCGTTGCCAAATCGTGGAGGAGTGCAAGTACAGACTTTTCAACAAGGAAAATCTCAGCGAAGTCATTTGGAATTAGTAGTGCCTTCGGTGAAGAACCAAGGAAATGTAGCCTTACAGCCTATTGACGGAGAAGTGCAAGAGGCTATGGCTGGTGGTCAATGGGATGCATCCAAAAAGGAACAACGACCGATTATGAAAGCAGCCAAACAAGAGTGGGTTTTATTGCAAAAAGCAGAACGTAAACAGGAACGCTTGGATATACATGGTCAACGCCAATTAGAGAAAGCACAACGAAAACAAGAAACATTGGAGAAGAAAGAGCAACAACGTTTAGCAAAGGCGGAACGAGTTAAGTTACAAGCAGAACAAACATTGGCGAAACAGCAAGCGAAGGAACAAGATCGATTAGCAAAACAACAGGCTAAGAAGGAAAATCAATTAGCAAAGCAGCAAGCAAAAGAGCAAGAAAGATTGACAAAACAAGAGCAAAGAGAACAAGCTCGATTAGCGAAGAAAGCTAAGAAATAAGGGAAATACATTTGCTATTATCGAAGAAATTCGGTATACTAAAGGTCAGCAATCCATTTGGTGTACTTTCATCGTGAACTGGAGGAACTATGATTATACGAGAAGAGAAAAAGCGTGAATTTTATACCGTCACAGCTCTCGTGCGAGAAGCCTATATCAGTGCGGATCGCAGTACAGGACGAGAATATAAACTAGTGGAATTATTGCGCGAGTCCGATGCGTATATTCCTAAGTTGTCTTTGGTGTCGATTATTGACAATGCCATTGCAGGATATGGCATGTTCTTACGTGGGAAAGTAGGCAATCAAGATGTGCTCATCTTAGGATTACTTGCGGTAGCACAGTCTATGCGTGGACACGGCGTAGGGGGAGCTCTTGTGTTGGAGGGCCAACGATTGGCTCGTAAGATGGGGTATTCCTACTTATTCGTGTACGGTAGTAATGTGTACTACCCAAGGTTGGGCTATGATTTTGCATATAATTTTGGTGTAGAACCACCAGAAGGATTGGACCGGGAGCATATGATGGGGATTCGATTAGATCAAGATGCGGAGCCTCTCAGCGGAACATTGGAATACCCGGAACCTTTTAAAACCCTAGAAATGTTCTAGGTAACTACGATTTATGTCGTAGTAAGTATTAGATAGACAGTTCGAGATCCTCCTGTCTGTAAACAAAACTAAGGAGTTATAATGAAACAATTTAACAACACACAACGATTGACGATTTCTGCCATTTCCATCGCTATGTATTTGGCGCTTATGTTCAGTACACAAGGTTTTGCCTTTGGTCAGTATCAAGTGCGTATTGCCACAGCGCTCTATGGATTGTCAGCAATCTTTCCATTCACGATTCCAGCCTTTGGTATTGCAAATTTTGTCAGCAATACAATGATGGGTGGTTTCGGCATGGTGGATGCTATCGGTGGAGCTATCGTAGGATTATTGACAACAGGTTTGATCGTCCTTGCGAAACGCCAAGGCTTAGGCAACTGGGTATTGATTCCTATCATTACCTTTGTACCAGGATTGATTGTACCGATTTGGTTGACCTATTTCTTGCCAGTTCCATACTGGGTATTAGTAAGCTCCCTCGTAGTAGGTCAGTTCGTGTGTGGTGTGGTGAGCTACTTCTTGATCAATGCGTTGGAGAAAGTAGTCTATAAAAATAAGGAGGTTTTAGTTCGTGAGTAGTGGTCGTAATGCAGCAGAATTACAAGGTGTTCATGCTTTAGGTAGCCATACGGACTATCCTACAGATTACGCACCGCAGGTGCTAGAAGCATTTCCGAATAAACATCCAGGAAATGACTATTTTGTGAAATTCAATTGTCCAGAGTTTACAAGTCTTTGTCCTATGACGGGGCAACCGGACTTTGCAACGATTTACATTTCCTATGTACCAGATGAAAAACTGGTGGAAAGTAAATCCTTAAAATTATATTTATTTAGTTTCCGCAACCATGGAGACTTTCACGAAGATTGTATCAACATCATCATGAAAGATTTAGTGGTATTAATGGAACCTAAATACATTGAAGTGTGGGGAGAATTTACACCACGTGGGGGCTTGTCTATTGATCCGTACGCCAACTATGGCAAACCGGGCACCGATTGGGAAGCCACAGCGAAGGAACGCTTGCACTTTCACGATATGCAACCAAAACGGGTAGCGTACCGTTAATTACATATATACTATTGCCAGGTCAATCGGTTGAGGGACCTGGCAATTTTACTAAGTGCCCTAGACATGATAGGATAGAGATAGATACAACGTGTTGAGAGGAAAAGGAGTTGGACATGCAACCACAGTTATATATTGGCGGAGCAGGTACGGGAAAGACCACGGCTTGTTTCGCAGAGATAGAACGAATTTTACAAGACCATCCGGACCACCAGATTATTGTCCTTGTGCCAGACCCGGCGACGTATATGATGGAGCGCAAGCTAGCAGAGTATCGTAAGGAAAAAGGGTTCACCACGGTGCGCGTAGTGGGCATGACACGGTTAGCCTATCAAGTGTATCAATCCTTGGGAAAAGTGAAAGAAGGAGGTTTGTCGGAAATTGGCAAAAAACTAGTCCTTCGTATATTGTTAAAGCAATCCGAAGGAGAGTTGGACCTATTTAAACAGGCAGCGAAACAACCTCATTTTGGAGATGTGATACAAGGGCTGTTGACGGAGTGCAAAGCCTTTGGGGTAACGCCAGAGGACTTGTCGGGAGCGGTACAACAGGTAGACTCTATGGTGTTGGGCAGAAAATTACAAGAATTATCCTTGTTATTAGAACGCTACGATGTAGCATTGGAAGAGTTAGGCGTTCAAGATTCCATGGAAACATTGATCGACCTATTGCCACAGTCTCCACTCATGAAGCATTGCCATGTCTTTGTAGACGGATTCCATTGGTTTACGCCACTACAATATCGATTGATTCAACGGTTGTTTTCCCTCAGTGAATCTTGCCATATGACGATCAGTTTGCCATCCTTGGAGGAAGAGGTGCACAGTCGCAAGGGATCTATGTATTTCCGGGTGTGGGAGACCTACCGAGATATGGTGACTTGGTATCCAGAGGCAGTGGTGCATGACATGAATACCGTCTATCGTGGGACGCCCGTGTTACAACAGTTAAATATACAGTTTTTCAGGACTCCTATGAAAGCAAACACCACCGAAGATTCGTTGACCATGGTGAGTGCCTACAATCGAGAACGGGAAACCGATGCGGTATGCCGGAAGATTTTAGCATATCGTCAAGAGGATGGCCATCGCTGGAAAGACTGCACCATTATATTACGGGACATGGAGTCCTATGGTGATGTACTCGAAAAAGCGTGTATGAATTATGGTATTCCTTTCTTCTCGGACCAACGGAAGATGATGACCAGCCATCCTTTGGCGGAGTTCTTGCAAGGGATCTTCCATGTGTATCGCACCTTTTTTGATCATGATGCAGTGTTCCGCTTACTGAAAACGGATTTTGCTCCTTTCACACGGGAAGAAGTAGACCGATTAGAAAACTATTGTTTAGAATACGGCATTCAAGGGGCAGCGTGGTTACGAGATGCGTGGACCTATGGTGGCGAAGACGATGAAGAACGACGAGCTGTGATGCAGGCTTTACATATGCGCGTCTTGGAATATTTGCGACCAATCTATGATTTCTGTAAACTGTCACATAGGGGACAGGAATGGAGTGAGTTCCTATTCCAAACCATGCAAGATTGGCGCATTCCAGAGCAATTGAAATATTGGTATGACGAGGCAGAAGACCGTGGGGATGTACAAGAAAGTGCTAGCCATGTACAGCTCTATAAACATGCTATTCAATTGCTAGAGGAATGTGCATCCGTTACAGGATCAGAAATGTTAAATGCTGAAGAGATGGGACTTATCATCGAGGAAGGACTTAGTGAAGTGACCTACTCCTTGGTACCGCCATCGTTGGATCATGTGACGATTACCACCATCGACCGTAGCTATATGACAGATGCGAAGGAAGTCTATGTGCTAGGCCTCAATGAAGGCGTATTTCCTCGTAAAATGGGGGACGAAGGTATTCTGCGTGACCAAGAGCGGACGGCGTTGGCTAAGGTAGGTGTGCAACTAGCGGCGGGTGCCTTAGGGCAAATGTTCAATGAAAATTTCTTATTCTATTTAGCCTGCACCCGTGCTAGCCAAGGACTGCACCTGTCCTATGTCACATCCGATGAAGAAGGGTCTAAAATGGAACCATCTTTGGTAGTGCGCCGTTTACAACAATATGGATATGTGAAAACTATCGAAGAAGCGCCACTATCTATGCCAGAAGGACGAGAACAGGACTATCTGTGGCGACCATCCCAAAGTTTAGGACTCTTTTCTAGTCACATGAGCGCCCTCATGAAAGGAGATTCTATTTCCTCCAGTTGGTGGAGTCTCTATAATTGGGGTTTGGAAACTGGCTATAGAGGTGAGGTGTTCTTTGCTACACGAGGCATGTTTGACTCCAATACAGTGCCACGCATTGAGCAGAGTATTGTGCGAGGGTTATTGCTACGCAGCGATGCCTTAACAGGATCCGTTACACGGCTAGAACGATACCATCGGTGTCCATACAGTTTCTATGCCCAATATGCGCTGCGCTTAGCCCCACGGAAGGTCAAATCCTTTGGAGCGCCTGAAATTGGTACCTTCCTTCATGATACATTGCGCTATTTAGGGGAGTATCTATTAAAAGCGGGCCGACAATGGCGGGATTTAACAGAGGAAGAACAAGAATCCCTATGTCATGAAGCAGCGGATGCAGTGATGGGCACGGAGGAGCGAAATGCGTACGAAGCGCAATTGTATACTCGATTAACATCGACCTTATCGGCTACGGTAGCACGTCTCGTAGATTGGTCCAAAAAGAGCGAGTTTTCTACTACAGAAGTAGAGCAAAGCTTTGGTATGGGTACATCTAGTTGGTATCCAGTGCGGATTCCATTGGGTAAAAATTATGGCGAAAGTATCGTATTGAGAGGCCAAATTGACCGTGTCGATGAATATTGTGGACCATTGGGCCATTATGCGGCGGTCATCGATTATAAATCAGGTGGCACAACGGTGCGAGCTGATGAAATCTACTACGGTTTGAAGTTGCAGTTAATGACCTATCTATTAGCACTGGAAAAGAATACACAGGATAGAATTGGCACGGCGGCTGCTCTCTATACGTATGTACGGAATCCGCAAGTGAAACTATCAGAAGTCGTGAATCGCAGACGGGCGGAAGAAGAAAAGACGGGAGGTCAACAGTTGAAAAATAGTGGATACTTTGTTGACGGTGACATCTTACAATCCTTAGATATGACGAGGGCTTACCAAAGTAACTCCCCCTATGTACCGATTGTTCTGAAAAAGGATGGTACTCCAGATAGTCGCACATCCAAAAGTTTGAAGACTATAGAACAATTTGGTCTTATGAAGGAATACACAAAACAAATTATTTCTAACAGTGGTACACAGATGATGGATGGAGAATTTCCTATTAGTCCTTACCAAAAGGATAAACGGCGACCTTGTGAATTTTGCGAGTTTCAAGCCTTATGTCGCTTTGATGGAACCCGCAACAGATATCGTTATATTAAGACCATGACCGAAGAGGAAGCATTGGAGAAGATGGAAGGATTACAAACAGGAGGGGCTACCTATGAAATGGACTAATGCGCAACAAAGCGCCATTGATGCGCCTAGACCGGGGCAGTTACCGTCCCAAACAATCTTAGTGTCTGCGGCGGCGGGGTCTGGGAAAACGGCAGTCCTCGTAGAGCGCATGATACAACGCTTGAAACGACGTGAGTTAACCATTCAGGAACTGATGGTGGTAACTTTCACAAAGGCGGCGGCAGCAGAAATGAAAGCCCGTATTGGGGTCAAACTAGCGGAAGAGTTTCAAGCCACAGGGGACACTTATTTAGAAGAACAATTGAATATGTTGCCGTCTGCACATATTTCTACTTTGCACTCCTTTTGCCAATGGGTCATCCGCAGTTATTTCTATAAACTAGATATAGACCCGTCTTTTACCATCGGTAATGATGGGGAATTAGCCCTCATGCGATACGATGTGTTGGACAAGATTTTGCTGGAAGCCTATGAACAAGGGCTGTATAACATTTACGATGTGAGCGATATGTTTAGCACGGAACGGTCAGACCAGATCCTGCGGGAGACCGTATTTCAAATATACAACTTTGCCTTGGCTCAAAGTCAGCCTATGCGTTGGTTAGATCAGGTGTGTGATACTTATGAGCAAGCGTTACACCAGACTTTGTTAGAAACGACATGGGGCGAAGTATTTTGGAAAGAACAACAACGGCAAATTGAGTATCTTCTAGAGCGCTATGAAGAGGCACAGCGCTTGGCGACCCTAGGCAATGGGTTCGACAAATGGATGGAGAAGGTCAGCGAACTGCAAACGCTGTTACAAACCATGCAAAAATCAGACACCTGGGATGCTATGCATCTAGGTGTAGTAAGCATTGGAGGATTTAGTTTCCCTGTATTACGTGCTACAAAGGCCATGAATGAAAGCGACCCGGCTATCCTCAGCGAAATTAAAGCCATTTTGGCGGAAGGAAAAGATATATTACAATCCATGCCGAAAGGTGTCTTTGCCATTACGGAAACAGATTGGCGAGAGCAAATGGAGTATTTGGTACCATTAGTACATGGGATTATCGGGTTGGTGAAACGATTCCATGAGGACTTTCAGAAGGCAAAACAAGAAGCAGGTATGATCGATTTCTCTGATTTGGAACATCTATGCTTAGCCTTGTTGGTGGACCCGGAATCCACAGAGGAACTCAAACCATCTGAGGTGGCGCTAGAGTTACAAGATACGTTCAAGGAAGTGATGGTCGATGAATACCAAGATACGAATGGGGTGCAAGAGGCTATCGTGAATTTAGTATCTCGTGGGGACAATCGTTTCTATGTAGGCGATGTGAAGCAGTCTATTTATGGATTCCGCATGGCAGATCCGCAGCTATTTATGGAGAAGTACCATCGGTTTGATCACGATGTGAACGGTGTGGAACGACGCATCGATTTGTCACAAAACTTCCGTTCTCATGAAGCGATTCTGAATGTGACGAACTTTATTTTCTCTCAAATCATGACCGATGAAGGGGCAGGCCTTACCTATGGTGAGGCAGAGGCGCTCCACACCGGTCGTATCGTAGACAATGCGCCACCAGAATGGGTAGGTGGGGACGTGGAAGTGCACGTGCTCTGCTGTGATGAGGACAAGGCCCAAACAGAAGCAGAAGACAGAGAAGATTTAGAGAACGATGAAAAGGAAATGCTCTTTGTGATCCGTAAAATCCAAGAGTTAAAGAACAACGGTGCCTTGGTACAAGATAAAGACGGTACTTTTCGTCCTATGGAATGGCGTGATATTGTGCTCTTGAAGCGGTCTATCTCTGGGTCGGCAAGCCGTATGATTGACCTGTTACGACGAGAAGGCATCCCTGCCTATGCGGAGGAAAAATCTGGCTATTTTAGTGCTATGGAAGTACAATTCGTGCTATCCTTGTTGCAAATTATCGACAATCCAGAGCAGGATTTGCCCATGGCCATCGTCTTACAGTCACCTCTTATCGGGATGGATGCGAACGATTTAGGGCGCCTACGCTTGTCCGTAGGGGAGAACAGTTTGTGGAGCGGGTTGCGCTCATTTGTAGAAGATTCCCAAAAGGCAGGGTGGATTCGCTTTGTAGACTCCATGGATATATGGCGGACTATGTCTCGCCGACAAGGTATTACAGATTTAATCTGGCATATCTACGATACCTTGCATGTGGTGGAATACGTGAGCGCCATGCCGAATGGTTTGGTGCGCCGTGGCAATGTGCTGGCTCTGTATGAGCGTGCCAAACAATATGAAAGTGGCAATTACCGTGGACTTTTCCGTTTTCTGCGCTTTATTGAAAGTTTGCAGGCATCTGGAGAAGATTTGAGCGTTGCCAAAACAGTGAGCGAAGCGGACAATGTAGTGCGTATTATGACCATCCACAAAAGTAAGGGGCTAGAGTTCCCAGTGGTATTCCTCATGGGCACTCAAAAGGGCTTTAACAAAATGGATTTGAATCGGCCCTTACTATTGCATAAAGAATATGGAGTAGGGTTAAAAGGGTACTTTCCAGATTTGCGTGTTATGTATAACTCTGTGCCTTGGATGTTTGTGCGCCAAGCTTTGGAAGAAAATTTGAAAGCTGAAGAGGAGCGTATCCTTTATGTGGCATTAACTCGGCCTAAAGATAAGCTCTATATTACAGGCTATATGAAGGGATCCATCAATGGCTCCACGGATCGACCAGCGACGAAGAAAATGGGAGAATGGGTGGCGCCTGTCTTACAGTGGGGTGAAAGTGCTTTCACGAAAGAACAAATTCTAGGCTGTAATTCCTATTTAGATTGGATCCTGCGGAGTTTAGCTCGCCATGTATCGGCAGGCACGCAGTTGCGTCAATTTGCGGAGGTAGAAAGTCCGCAATTCCCAGATATACCTTACAAAGATTGCCCTGTATCCTTCTATGTTCATGATGGAAATGACTACAGTGTTTCACAGGAAACACCATCCGTAGAAGTAAATATTCTAGAACAAGTACGAGCTCAACTACCGGTGGAAGCGCCACCATTGGACCCTGTCGTGATAGACCGGTTGACCTCTGTGTATGCTTATGAAAGTTCTACGGAACGGGCGGGAAAAATTTCTGTATCTGAAATTAAACGGCGCTTTGTGGAGTTGGAAGAACTGGCGAAGCAGATGATTGAGCCGGACTATCGAACAGAGCAATATAACAGCAATATAGAAGGAGAATCTGGGACACCAGATAGGTCTGAACTGCTCGTAGTAGACTCTAGTAAGGACTTAGATAGTTCCGTAGAAGGTATGTTAATAGGCGATAGTATGCTCGATAGTATACCGGATGCATGTACTGATGATACTGAGCCAACTGGCGAGCAGGGCATGGAAAACGGTGCTGAGAAAGGCAAAGAAAAGAGTGCAGAGGATATATCAGAAGAAGTTCCTGTAGACCTAGGACCCTTCGATGTAGCCTTATCTTCTATGAATGAGTCTACGCCGATTCGCAGTGGTGCCCGTTGGGGTACCCTTATGCATGAAGTGATGCAATGGTTGCCCTTACAAAGTTATACTCGTCCAACCTTAAAACAAGCCTTAGATAACCTAGCGTTACAGGGGTATTTGACGGATGAAGAACGAAAAGCGATTAGCGAAAAACGGATTTATGATTTCTTTCACTCTGACCTAGGACAACGATTGCTACGAGCAGAACGAGTGGAACGAGAACTACCGTTCAGCATGCTATTTCCAGCGAATCGTGTGTACCCAGAGATGCTAGATGGAGAAGAACTATTCCTACAAGGTATCATCGATACAGCATTCCTAGAAGAGGGAGCTTGGGTGCTAGTGGATTATAAGACCGACCGTCTAGACGAGGAGGCTTTGGTAGAGCGTTATCGCATTCAACTCATGCTCTATAAAGAAGCGTTGGAACGATTGACACCATACCCTGTGAAAGAGGTGTACATTTATTCCTTCCGATTGGAAAGAGCGATTCCTGTATAGAACTATAATATATTGTAGAAATAGAAAAGGGCCCCGAAGGACCCTTTCAGTATACTATTATTCGTTTTCGTGACCTTTGTACCACCAAGTGATACCTTTTTGTGTTGGTAAAACAGTGCGGTCGAAGATTGGATCTTCAATACCTTTAGATTTTTGGTTCAAATAATCTTTCAGAGCGATAGTAACTAATTTACCTAGGCGCAAGATAGATGTAATGTTGCAAAGCACTAGGAACGCCATAAACAAGTCGGCTAAGTTCCATACAAGGTTCAATTCAGCAATACAGCCAACATAGACCATGATGATAACAAGAGCACGGAATAGGTTAATAGCGAATTTGTTGTTCTTTGTCATGTGCGCAATATTCACTTCGCCGTAGAAATAGTTACCGATAATGGAACTATAAGCAAACATGAATACGAACAATGCGATGACTGCAGGTGCCCAAGAGCCTAATTGGTGTCCAATACTGTGTTGAACAAGGGCAATACCTGTTAGATCTGAGTGCACATATTCGCCAGATACAAGAACGATGAAGGCGGAGGCAGTACATACAAACATGGTATCCACGAACACCCCAAGGGACATGATTAAACCTTGTTTTACAGGGTGATTGACATCAGCAGAAGCGGACGCATTTGGTACGGAACCTTCGCCGGCTTCGTTTGAGAACAAACCGCGTTTGATGCCTTGCATTACAGCAGCACCGATGAAACCGCCTGTGGCAGAATCAATCGTGAAAGCTTGTGTAAAGATAGCAGAAATCACAGTTGGTAATACAGAGATATTAGCAATGACAATATACAAAGCAATTAAGAAGTACAATCCAGCCATGAAAGGCACTAAAAATTCAGCTGTTTGAGCGATACGTTTGGCACCACCGAAGATAACAAGTGCAGATAAAGCTGCTACGATAAGACCTGTTGTAGAGGCATCGATATTCCATGGTTGCACAGCGATAGCAATGGTATTCGCTTGTACAGAGTTGTAGATTAAGCCGTATGTAACGCTGATTAAGATAGCGAATAGAACAGATAAGAATGGGCTGTTCAAGCCATGACGAATGTAATAGGATGGACCGCCACGGAAGGAGCCATCAGGTAAGCGCTCTTTGTAGATTTGGCCTAATGTGTTTTCGATGAAACTAGTAGCTGCGCCAAGTAGAGCGATAAACCACATCCAGAACACAGCACCTGGGCCACCTAAAGAAATGGCAATAGCGATACCTGCTATATTACCAACACCTACGTGAGAAGCAACGCTGATACAGAATGCTTGGAATGGAGAAATATGATGGTCACCTTTACTTTTTTCTCCGGCACCAGATTTTAAAATACGGAACATTTCTGGTAGTTGTCGTAATTGCACGAATCGTGTGGTCGTCGTAAACCAAACGCCGGCAATAATGAGGAGTGCGATGATGATGTTATTCCAGAGGAATCCGTTTACATCGCTCAAGAGTTGAATGATTTGTTCTTGCATAAGGACATCCTTTCTTTTATATGGACATAGCATATTTTCTATAGTATATCATAGGAAGATGGAGAAATGATAGAAAGTTATAATAATCCTAGAAAATGTGAAAAAACATCTATCCATGAGGGGTAAAAGGTGTTACAATGAATCGATAAATGAATGAAATCGCGTCACTACATCCGAACCCATCCCGTACGGACTAGTGACGCTAGCGGTTTTTGATGACACGGATACTTGAAATGACTCAAGTGATGTATGGAAAGGGGCTTGATACATGAAAACCACCGCTAAAAAAATGTCTGTATTCCAACTGACATCCATCGTGGCAGCCAATATGTTGGGTGCTGGAATTATTATGCTACCGTCTCAATTAGCACAGGTAGGTACTATTTCTATCCTTTCTTGGATAATTACCGTATTTGGCTCTCTTACATTGGCCTATATTTTTGCCCAATGTGGCTTATTTACGAAAAAGCATGGGGGCCTAGGAGGCTATGTGGAATACGCCTTTGGTAGGACGGGTCATTTTATGGCTAACTATTCCTATGCGGTCTCTCTAGTGATTGCTAATGTTGCCATTGCTATATCTATCGTAGGCTATGGAGCGGTACTCTTTGATTTGGAATTGTCTCCATTTGAAGTAAGCTTAACCACGATTGCGTTATTATTAGTGACAGCGCTAGTTAATGTACGTGGCAATAAGAGCACAGGTCGTATTAGTAATATCACCATTTGGGGAACAATGTTGCCGGTCTTGTTTATCGGCGTGTTTGGTTGGTTTTGGTTCGATCCAGAGATGTTTGTATCTGTTTGGAACCCGCAAGAGCTGCCTGTATTTGATGCGGTCAGTCAGTCTATTTCTCTCACATTGTGGGGCTTTTTAGGCTTTGAATCAGCAGCAGCCAATGCAGATGCTGTTGAAAATCCTAAGAAGAATGTACCGATAGCGACATTTTTTGGCACTTTGGCAGTAGCCGTGGTTTACATTGTATCTACGAATATTATGGCGGGCATTATCCCTAACATCGAGTTAGTGAATTCCACCGCTCCTTTCGGTTTAGTATTTGCTTACATGTTTAATGGTATAGTGGGCAAATTCGTGATGGCTCTTATGGCAGTGTCCTGCTTTGGGGCGATTATGGGATGGCAGTTTACTTTAAGCCGTGTTTTTAAAAGTTGTGCAGAAGCGGGCTTCTTTCCTAAAGTGTTCGCCCGTGTAAATCGTATGGATTCTCCGGTGCGAGGTATTTTCATTCTCTTAGCATTGCAAGGAATCTTAGCGTTGATGACCACCGATGAAAGCTTGAATGAACAGTTTGCTCAACTGGTAAACTTAGCGGTAGTGACAAATGTATTCCCTTATATTCTTTGTTGTATAGCAGTGAATAAGATGTTATCCGTTGAGGACGCTAGTATTAGCTTACGTCGCCTAATTTATGTGATGAGCGCATTGGCCATTGCTTATGATAGCTATGCTATCTACGCCTGTGGCGAAATTCCTGTACAAGGAGGGGTTTCTGTCATCTTATTTGGTTATGCAGCGTACCAAGCCGCATTCCATTGGAGACCACGTTTAGTAAAAGCCATTGGAAAAGGATCTGCCTATTAGAAGTTTAATACAATAGTTATATAAATAGTACCAAGAGTGGATTCTCTTGGTGCTATTTTTATTAAATCAAGATGATAATTGTTTTACATATAATCATTTTAGATGTGTCTATGAGATTGCAATTTATCTGTATTAACGAGTTGGAGAATCCTTTGTATTAAGGGTTTTATTGTCATCTGCGAAATGAATATTTTAAAACTTGATTTTAAATATCTAGTTATGCTATATTTGAAAAGCAATATACATAATAAAAAGTATATGCTAGGTTTGTTGTGATCATGCATTATGCATTTCACATAATACTAATTATAGGTAAAGGACTGACACTCGTGTCAGTCCTTTCCTATTAATATTGTATAAAGTTAAAACTCAAAAGGGTAGGTGCTAGGAATTGTTATAGCTAGCATTCTTTGATCGCCAATTCAGCTGTACAATGTGGACAGCGTGTGGCATCGTCAGCAATCGCTTCACGGCAATAGTCACATTTACGGACTATCACTGGTGCTTCAGTAGGTGTAAATCGTTTAATTTGGCTGCTGATAATGAAAATACAAAATGCAATAATAAGAAATTCAAATACTGTGTTCAAGAAAAGGCCATAGGCTAATACAGGAATACCCGCTGCTTTTGCTTCTGCTAAGGTAGTGGGAGCACCACTAGTTGTTAAAGGGATAAATAAATTGGAAAAGTCTACACCGCCTAATAATAAGCCGATAGGGGGCATCACGACATCGTTTACCAAGGAAGTAACAATTTTACCAAAAGCGGCACCAATGATAACACCGACGGCTAAATCTACTACATTACCGCGCATGGCAAAGTCTTTAAAGTCTTTCAAAAAGCTCATGCTAATCTCCATTTCAAAACGCATAAAATATAAAATACATCATATTATAACGCAAACACATCGAAAAAGATAGATATAAATTGTATACTTGGATAAATGACGTTTCTAGATTGCAAAAAAAGCTGTCATACCGTTAGACATATACGTCTAGGGATGACAGCTTTTACAATTAACGATGATGATCAACTTCTTGAATATTTGCATAGTTCCGATATAATTCATTAGGTAATTTTGTAGTAATAATAGACGCTTTATCAATGCTAGCAAAGGTTACAGATGAAATACGATCAAACTTAGATGGATCTGCTAGAACGAAAGCGTTGTGACATTTTTGCAATGCTTTTTCTTTTACAGAGGCATCAAGAGGATCTTCTGTAGTAAAGCCAGATTTAAAACTAATTCCATGGGTACTAAAGAACCCTTGGGTAAAGTTATACGATTCCAATTGATTGAGGGCTACGCTACCGACGACGGATGATGAAATGGGATTTACGGTGCCACCTAATAAGATGACTTTCATATGGCGCGATGCTAAATGGGTAGCATGATGAATGCCGTTAGTCACAAAGGTAGCATTGGTATGCTGTAAGTAATGTAATACCATTTCAGTGGTACTGCCTGCATCAATGAAGATAAAACCAGATGGACTGATTAACTCAGAGGCCGCTAAGGCGATAGATTCTTTTGCGTCGCGATACATGACGGACTTAGGAAGCATATCTATATCCGTTGTAGTATGGTCGATAGTGAGGCTGGCTGCACCGCCGTGAACCTTTTGTAATAACCCTTTGTTGTGGAGATAGGCTAAATCTCTGCGTATTGTAGGCGCTGAAGATGACAACGCTGTTACCAGTTCGTGTACGGTAACAACCCGATTTTGTTTCAAGCGTCGTAAAATAGCAGAATAACGTTCTTCAGGAAGCATAGTGAAATCACCTCCAATATATGATTAACCTAATACTGCTTAGGAAAACGTACCTATTATTTTTCCTATATTCATGGTAATATAAATGACAAATAAATTATAGTCATGTACAGTGGATTTCATCAAAATGTATAAAAGTAAAGGCTATATTTTGCGATAAATTAATAATCCGCTCTATGGAGATAGGAATTGTATAGGATACACAAGGGGAGATATGTATGAAAATAACAAAAATGCACGGTTTAGGAAATGATTTTATTGTTTTTTTCGATGAGGGTACATTAGAACTTGATGTGACGGACATGGCACAACGTCTTTGTGATCGTCATACGGGGATTGGTGCTGATGGTCTTGTCATTGTTATGTCTTCCGAGATGGCGGATGTGCGTATGCGTATTATCAATTCTGATGGTAGTGAAGCAGAAATGTGTGGAAATGGCATTCGTTGCTTTGCTAAATATGCGTATGACCGCAAGATTATCACAAAAGATATCTTCACGGTAGAAACATTGGCAGGGATTATGACGCCAGAAATTATAGCCGAGGATGGTGTAGCAAAGCTTGTGAAAGTGAATATGGGAAAACCTACTTTCACAGCTAGTGCGATTCCTATGGCTGTGGAGGCAGAGAAAGTCATTGATTATACCATTGATGTAGATGGCACATCCTATGTGGTGAGCTCTGTTTTATTAGGAGTACCACATACAGAAGTATTTGTAGATGATGTGAAGACTATGCCACTTACTGTGCTAGGACCGAAGATTGAAAAGCATCCTCTATTCCCGAAAGGGACAAATGTGAATTTTGTACAAGTAGTGAATGAGAACACGGTGAAAGTCAGAACTTGGGAGCGTGGTGCTGGGGCCACATTGGCATGTGGTACAGGATCTTGCTCTAGTGCTGTGATGGCTCATGAAAAAGGACTTACTGGACGTTCTGTAGATGTGGAGTTATACCTTGGTACTTTACATATTGATTATGATGAGGATGGAACCGTGTATATGACGGGACCTGCCGAAGAGGTGTTTAGCTTGGAGTTGGAAGGTGTAACTTGCTAGATGTATGCTAATAGGTAGGCATGCTGAAGGCGTATAAGCCTTTAAAATATAAATATTTAAGATATATCTACATTTGAATTTAGGGTAACAATACGTTTAGCTTCAAATGTAAAGAAAGTTGTAACGAAATAGCTCCCAATATAAAAGAGGAACGTTGATCATATCGTATCGTATCAACGTTCCTCTTTTTCTATATACAAGCATGAAAATAAAAAATAAAAGTATGGTTTTACATCTGATAGGCTTTGTTGTATTTAGCATTGGCTACTCTGGTACATTATCAATTAACGTATACCTATGAATTAGTTTTGAGCTGAATTTTCTTGCCAAACTTTTTAGCAAATGCTGTTTGTGTTGTGGTATGTAATCGGTCTACGGTTAAAATTAAGCCATCTACATTTGGAGTTGGTGTGACTCCTAGAATGGTACCATGAGGCTCTAATTGACGATACAAGTAAGCCGCATCGGTTTGTAAATTGTCAAAGTCACCTAAGCTATAAGTACCTGTTGTAATGATGTGGTTATCTAAGAAGTGTTTGTCTTTAATATAAGCAGTTTCCGCTGTGATAGCCTTCACATCACTCGTAGATGTAAAGGAAATGACTAATTTACCATCACGCCAGAACATGGCACCACGGTTGTGGAAATCGTAGTTTTCACCAAATGTCTTTTTGATCAGAGCGCGTGCCGTGTTTTCCATTTGTTGCTGCTGAATTGTATGTTGAATAGCAATAGCTTCTTTGGAGAAGAGTAAGCGATAGGTAATTTCTGCAGCCTCAGCACGGGTTACATATTTTTCAGGGTTAAATAAACCAGTTGTGCTGTAGTTAATAAACCCAAATAGGGCTAGTTCTCGTACTGATGATTGTGCCCAAGGGGCAATGAATTTTTGGTCGCTAAAATGGATGTTATCGAGGGCTGTTGGATCTTCTGTGTGGTACCCTTGGTAGTGTAAAAATTTATTGGCAACGACGGCAAACTCTTGACGAGACATATATTGCTCTGGCCGATAGGTGGAATCTCCATAGCCACTGATGATATTAGCCCTTGCTACACTTTCAATAGCCAAGGAAGACCAACGGTCAGAGGTGATATCTGAGAAAGAGCTGGCTAGCATGACAGACGGAGTATCACCAAGCATATTGCTAAATAAAGAGGCCGCCTCTTCACGAGATAGAGGCTCATTCGGTTTAAACATGCCATTGCGATAGCCACTCATTAGACCTTCTTTTGTCATTCTTGTAATAGATTGATAGGCCCAAAAAGTAGTCGGTACATCGGTAAAACGATATTTTTGCACCCGATCAAAGGTAGGGGTGCTGTTTGGCTGAGAATATGTAAACGTTTTAGGGGTAGATATAGGAGTGTCAGAAGGGGGTACGTTGACAGTATTTGCTTGTAAGATGAAAAGTGGTAATGCAGTCAGCAATAATGTTGTATATATACGTTTCATAATATACCTCCAAATATAGACAAGTAAATTGTGTATTATTATGTTTATCATACCATATTTGAAAGATTCGCTCCATGCAAAAAGAGTGATATTTGTCAATGAATTTGCCATATAAAAAGTTGAATCATAGAGCGAGGGTTATCTCTTTCATGAGTTTTGGTTATAGTACTAATTTTAGATGGGAATTAGAGGCAGAAAAGACAAGTGTGTTTTAATAGAAGATTTGATATGTATTAAAATACATAAAAATTATATAAGCCTTGATGCCATAAGGCTTGATGAGACTAGGAAAAACGTGTGATTTTTGGTACAAATTGGCTGATTGATAATGACTAGCAAAATAGTATAAAAATGGGTTCTTGCTAATATTGCAAGTCTTTTGTAATTACAGAAAATTTACTATATAATAAAGTCATCAGAAAACTATTTAGAATCTACCGTTCTAATAGTACATAGATGGAAATGATTGATGCATTTTGCCAATCAAGTGATAGTAGTTTACTTTAAAGTTGAGGATGTGAAACAATGAAAATTCATTTATTTCAACAATGTTTGATTGATATGTTCTACCCTCATGTAGGCATGGCAGGTGTAAAGGTTCTTGAAAACCTTGGCTGCGAATTAACAGTTCCTAAAAAGCAAGTGTGCTGTGGTCAGATGTTTGTTAACTCTGGTTACAACGAAGCTGCAAAAGGAGCTATCAAAAATACGATTGAACAATTCGAAAATGCTGATTATGTAGTGAGCATGTCTGGCTCTTGTGCGTTCGCGATTCGTGATGAATATCATCATATTTTAAAAGATGAACCAGAATGGTTAGCACGTGCTGAAAAATTGAGCTCTAAAATTTATGAGTTCACACAATTCATCGTTGACGTATTAGGGGTAACTGATGTAGGAGCTCGCTTTAATGATAAAGTGACATACCATAAATCTTGCCACGTAACACGTTTGATGGGAATTAAAGAACAACCAATGAAATTATTAGCCGGCATTCAAGGCTTAGAATACTTACCATTGCATCGTGCTGAGCGTTGCTGTGGATTTGGTGGTACTTTCACAGTGAAAAATCCTGAAATTTCCGCTGTTATGACAAAAGAAAAAGCATTGAACATTGCTGATTCTGGCGCTAACATTGTAGCAGGTTCCGATATGGCTTGCTTGATGAATATTGAAGGTATGTTAGATCGACTTTACAAAGAAGGAGAAATTGATCGCCATATCCGTGTGATGCATATTGCGGAATTGTTGAATAGTCGATAGGAGGAGTCACCATGAGTAATATTATGTACGATAAACGCCCGTTTAAGACACGCGTTAATGATGTGCTTGCTAATGACTTCAAAGTAAAAGCCATTCACACAGCACAGGATGTATTCTATGAAAAACGTAAAGCTGTAGTAGATCAAGTAGCAGAATGGGAAGACTTCCGTAATGAATCTGCTGATTTGCGTGACCATGTATTGGCTAATTTGGATTACTATTTAAATAAATTTGCTGAAAATGCTGAAAAAGCTGGTGCTCATGTGCACTTTGCAGCTGATGATAAAGAAGCAACAGCAATTTGCATGGAAGTACTTCGTGCAAAAGAAGCAAAAATGGTTGTTAAATCCAAAACCATGGTATCTGAAGAAATCGGATTAAACCACGAATTAATTAAAGAGGGTATCGAAGTTAACGAAACTGACTTGGCAGAATTTATTTTGCAAACAGCTGACTTTGATCCTCCATCCCATATCGTAGTGCCTGCACTGCATTTTGAACGTAACCGTATTCGTGATACATTTGCGAAAAAATTAGGTTATGAAGGTACTGAAAACCCAGAAGAGATGACTCGTTTCGTACGTCGTTATATCCGCGATCGTTTCTTGCGTGCTGATGTAGGTTTCACTGGATGTAACTTCGGTGTAGCTGAAACTGGTACTATCACTATCGTATCTAACGAAGGTAATGGTCGTATGGCGAGCTCTATGCCTAAAACGCAAATTGCATTGATGGGTATGGAACGTTTGGTACCTGACTTTGCATCCTTGGATGTGATGATGGAAATGTTGATTCGTTCCTCTGTAGGCGCTAAAATTTCCAACTACTTCTCCATGATCACAGGTCCTGCTCGTGAGGAAGAAGCAGATGGTCCAGAAGAATTACACATCATCATCATTGATAACCGCCGTTCTGGTATTTTAGGTGGCGATTTTGAAGAAATGTTACGTTGTATCCGTTGTGGTGCATGTATGAACATTTGCCCTGTATATCGTCACATTACAGGTCATGGTTATGGCTCTATCTATCCAGGTCCAATGGGTGCTGTATTAACTCCACTATTGGTTGGCTATGAAGAAGCAGGCGATCTTCCATACGCGTCCACATTGTGCGGCGAATGTTGGGAACATTGCCCAGTTAAGATTCCATTGCATGAATTATTGTTGAAACATCGTCAAGTGATTGCAGATAAATTACAAATGCGTCCGGCTATCGAACGCAGTATCTTCCACACAGTGGCAGGTGTATTTGCGAACTCCTTCTTGTTCGATATGGGTACCAAAATGGGTGCTATCGGCATGAAATTAATGAGTAAAAATGGCCATATGGCAGACTGGACAAAAGTATTACCAGTAGTTGGTGGCTGGGTGAAAGCAAAAGACATGGGCTTGCTTAAAATGAGCAAATTCCGTGATGAATATGCAAAACACGTAGCACAAAAGGGAAAGGAGAAATAAAATGGATCAAGCAAAAAAACAAGCCTTTTTAGGTCGACTATCTCGTGCGTTAGGCCGTGACTCAATTCCTACATCTGTAACACCTTTTGATTTTTCAAAAGGACCTCAAGAGACTATGTATTCTGACCTTAGCCATGAGCAAGTAATAGAGATGTTTAAAACAGAAGCGGAACGTTTAGGTACTAAACTTATCGAAGTGGAAGCTTCTCAAGTAGGTCAAACGTTGGTTGATGAAATCGTTGCTCGTGGTGGCGGTAGCGTTGTGTACCCTAAATCCGGAGAAGTAGAAACATACGGATTAGAAGAAGCTTTCAAACAATTAAGCGAAGACCAAGCTACATTCTATCAATGGGATGCTACAAAAGGTCGTGAAGCGAACATCAATGTGGCGAAAGATTCTAACATTGGTATTACATTCCCAATCATGGGTATTGCGGAAACAGCAACAGTTATCCAACCAAGTACAGAAGAGTCTGGTCGTTCCTTAGGCTTATTGCCTTTAACGCATATTTCTGTATTGCGTGAAGATACAATTCATCCACGTATGACACAAACTATGGCAGAATTAGCAAAGATCTATCGTAGTAATCCAGCTAAGTTCCCTACCAATGTAGTTCATATTTCTGGTCCATCCAATACTGCAGACATCGAGTTAGTTCGTGTTGTTGGTGTACATGGTCCGATTAATGTAACTTTCATCTTAGTTAAATAAGAATGATAACTTGATACAATGAATATGATATAGGGTAGTTGATAGGTATATCAGCTATCCTATATTTTTTGGTCTTTGACAAAGCCGCTTTTTTTCGTATACTTAAAGTTGATATATTAATCAGTTAAGTTCTATGTCTGTCATAGAATCCAATCGTATGGGAGTTAACGTCATGTACTGTAAGTTAGTTAGAGCAATATACTTATAGGAAAGGAGTAAAGGATGTTATTAGCAGAAGAAAAAGTTGCCACAGCCACAGCGGCAGGCGCTGAAAAGGTAGCAGAGCATGTGGAGGAAAGCATTTCCTTTATGGGACATATGCAATCTTTAGTAATTGAATATTTACCAAGCATCATCTTGGCCATTGTTGTGTTGATTGTAGGTCGCTATTTGGCTTTATTGATGAGACGCGTGTCAGTACAACTGATGAGCCGTGCTAGTTATGATCAAACGGTGCGCAGCTTTGCGTCTCAAATCATTTACTATACAATTATGTCTGTAGTTGTCTTGTCAGCGTTGTCCTTAGTGGGATTCCCAACGAACAACTTTTTAGCCGCTTTTGGTGCCTTTGGTATCGCTATTGGTTTAGCCTTACAAAATAATATGGCCAACTTAGCATCAGGCTTGATTATCTTGGCTTTCAAACCATTTAAAGCGGGAGATTGGATTTCCGTAAATGGTGTAGAAGGTTCTGTGAAAGCCATCCATTTGATTAACACAGCTATTGCAACGAAAGAAAATCGTATCGTCTTTATCCCAAACTCGGCCATTACGTCTAATAACTTGATGAATAGTAACTATGAACAAACGAGATATATTACGTTTGTGTTTGGAATTAACTATAATGCGGATCACCACCGTGCCATTGAAATCATTAAAGAGATTCTTGTAAGCACAGGCAAGGTTCATAATATGGATAGCTTAGAAATTGGTATTAAAGAATTTGGTGATAGTTCTGTAAATATTGTGGCATATCCTTTAATTAACGCTAGTGATTATAGAGAAGTTTATTATGGTGTTATGTCCGATGTGAAAGATCGTTTTGATGCAGAGGGTATCGATATCCCGTATCCACAACGTGTGGTACATATGGCTAACTAATGGCATAAGGTACTATTATTTCGTACTCAGATGGTCGGTGTCGCGGTCAAAGTAATATGCGAGGATAGAGATACACTTGCTTGAACCTATTCGTATGTATGGAAAGGGAGGAGATAGTATGAATAGAACTATATATGAGTCTATGAAAGCTGCCATCACTGAGCTGGCTACAGTAGGAAAACTCCAAGAAGGGAAACTACTAGTCGTGGGATGCTCTACTAGCGAAGTTAGAGGGGGACATATTGGTAAGGATTCCTCTCTCGATATAGCGGAAGACTTATGTAGAGCTCTGTTTGAAGTACAACATGAATATGGCTTTGATATAGCCATTCAGTGCTGCGAACATCTCAATCGGGCCTTGGTGATGGAACGTCATGCTGCATTGGTGCGGGGCTATGAAGAAGTGAATGTAGTGCCTGTACAACATGCAGGAGGTTCCATGGCGACTACAGCCTATGCTACGTGGTCAGATCCTGTGTTGGTAGAGTATGTAAAAGCTGATGCGGGTATCGACATTGGAGATACGTTCATTGGCATGCATCTAAAACATGTGGTAGTACCTGTGCGTTTAAGCATAAAAGAAATCGGTGCAGCCCATGTGACAGCGGCTCGTGTGCGGCCTAAATTTGTAGGCGGTGAACGGGCACAGTATAATGAGACATTAAAGTAGGAACTGAGGGGTACTTGTGGAATTTTATACCTATGCCTATGTGGTGCAACGAGGAGAGTTTACATCTCTGTTGCAATATAGTATGACAACTATTTTACTAGTAGCATTGCTAGTAGTCGGTGTGAAAGTTATGTACAATCGCTTTGATACTAAGTTCCGTGACTTGGGAATTATCCTTGTATTAGGGCTTGTGTTTTTATTGGGCTTGCAAGTTAATGATTACACTCATGATGTTAATAGTGCAGAAGAATCGAACTATATGGTACAATTCTTGAACAATTTAAGTGAACGTGCCAATGTGCCTAAGGATAAGATTCGCGTTAATACATTGCGCGTACAAGATCGTATGATTGTCAATATTGAGGAAGCCTATTTTGAGGTGACTTTCACTATGAATAAGGATGGCTATTCCTTGCGACCGGTGGAGATGATTAATAATAATCCTAAGATTGTAGACGTGAAGAAGGACGAACGATAATATGTTAACAGGATATACATTAGTATTTATTAAGCTAACTCTTGGTATCTTAGCCCTCATTTTACAGATGAACTTAATGGGTAAGGGCAATTTAGCACCGAACTCGGCACTAGATCAAGTACAAAACTATGTGCTAGGTGGTATTATTGGTGCTGTTATTTATAGTGAAAGTATCGGCATCTTGCAATTCTTTCTGGTGCTTATTGCTTGGACCATAGTGGTCATGGGCTTGCGTTTTCTTAGTGCTCATGTGCGATGGATTAAAACGCTGATCGATGGACGCCCTAGCATTGTCATTGATCGCGGTAAGATTCGCGTTGGGGAATGCTTGAAACGTGGCCTTCGCGGTAGTGATTTACAGTTGAAGCTTCGCAGTGCAGGGGTGACCCTCGTCAGTGATGTGCGCCGTGCAGTGTTAGAACAGAATGGACAATTGACGCTAGTTATGAATGGGGACGATTTAATCCGTTACCCTATTATTGTAGATGGTGTGGTAGATCCAGATATTCTAGACCTAGCCGATAAAGACATGGCTTGGTTGGAAGAAGAAGTGCGAGACCAAGGGTACTCAATCAGAGATATCTATGTAGGAGAATACTCCAAAGGGAACCTTATTTTGCACCCTTATATGCAGAATAACTCTTGAAAATTGTGGAAAAGCCACATCCTTTACTAAAAACTCACCTACGCCAAAGTTTTTAGTAAATGATGTGGCTTTTTGTCGTTCCAATGAAACTTAATCAGCTTGTTGTCAAATGAATTACATCATATTTAGCGAGATATATTGTTAAAATATAGAATCTTTTAATATCTTAGTTGTATTGCTGTTACATAGGTGACAAAGCTCTATTAAAAGAAGTACAATAAGAGGGAATATAACTATGATGACAGTATGATGATATAGCGAGGGTCAACAGAATGGAAAGTGCACAAAGATCAGAATTACATAGAAAAATTTGGGCTATTGCAGATAATGTACGAGGAGCTGTAGATGGATGGGACTTTAAACAATATGTATTAGGAATTTTATTCTATCGTTTTATTTCTGAAAATATTACGGAATACTTTAATCGAGAAGAAGAAAATGCCATAGATGGTGATCCCAATTTTGATTATGCAGATATTTCTGATGAAGAAGCTGAGGAATGTTTCCGTCCTGATACGGTTGAAGAAAAAGGATTTTTTATTTTGCCTAGTCAACTCTTTCAGAATGTAGTTAAGCATGCTCGCAGTAATGAAAATTTAAATATTGATTTAGCAAATATTTTCTCGGCTATAGAAGGAAGTGCGAGAGGATTTAATTCCGAGGATGATATAAAAGGATTGTTTGAGGATGTAGATACGAAGAGTAATCGCTTAGGTGCTACCGTAGAAGAACGGAATGAACGACTCGTTAATATTTTAGAAGGGATTGCTGCTATTCAGTTTGGTAACTTTGAAGATAATGACATTGATGCCTTCGGTGATGCCTATGAATATTTGATATCTAACTATGCTAGTAATGCAGGAAAATCGGGTGGAGAATTTTTTACTCCCCAAACGGTTTCAAAGTTATTGGCACGAATTGTGATGGATGGAAAAACAAAAATTAATAAAGTTTATGACCCAACCTGTGGTAGTGGCTCTTTGTTGCTGCAGATGAAAAAACAATTTGATGACCATGTGATAGAGGATGGATTTTATGGCCAAGAAATTAATATGACCAATTATAATTTGGCACGTATGAATATGTTCCTTCATAATGTTAATTTTAATAATTTTGACATTAAGCGCGGAGATACTTTGTTAGACCCCATGCACAATTATGACAAACCATTTGATGCCATTGTGTCAAATCCACCGTACTCTATTAAATGGGTGGGGGATGCGAATCCGACATTAATTAATGATGAACGGTTTGCACCAGCGGGGAAGCTAGCGCCTAAATCGTATGCAGACTTTGCTTTCATTATGCATGCATTAAGTTATTTGTCTACCAAAGGTCGAGCGGCAATAGTTTGTTTTCCAGGTATTTTCTATCGCAAAGGCGCGGAAAGAATCATTAGAAAATATTTAGTAGATAATAATTTTGTTGATGCAGTGATTCAATTACCGGATAATCTGTTTTTTGGTACAAGTATTGCTACATGTGTATTGGTATTAGCAAAAAATAAAAGGGAAAATAAGATACTGTTTATTGATGCCTCAAAAGAGTTTAAAAAAGAGACGAATAACAATATTTTAGAAGAAGTGAATATAGAACATATTATAAAAGAGTTTAGACATAGGACTGATGTAGACTATTTCTCACGATATGTAGCGCATGATGAGATTGTAGAGAATGACTATAATTTATCTGTATCGACGTATGTAGAAAAAGAAGATACAAGAGAAAAAATTGATATTCACGTGTTAAATCGAGACATTGCAGATACGGTGAAGAAGATTGATGCCTTACGTACCTCTATTGATGAGATAATTAGGGAGCTAGAAAGCTATGAATAAAGATCTGATTATCTATAATACAGAAGATGGAAAAGCAAAGATTAGTCTTACTCTACAAGATGGAACGGTCTGGTTGAACCAGTTACAAATTGCAGAACTATTTCAAACTACGAAACAAAATATTAGCAAACATATTAAGGCTATTTTTGCTGATGGAGAACTCGATGAAAAAGTGGTTGTCAACTATCAGTTGACAGCCACTAAACATGGGGCTATAGAAGGGAAAACGCAACATAAGCCAGTAGCATTTTATAATCTTGATATGATTCTAGCTATAGGATATCGTGTGCGTTCTCCTAGAGGGATTCAATTTCGCCTATATGCCTCTACTATATTGAAAGAGTATTTAGAAAAAGGCTTTGCCATGGATGATGAGCGATTGAAAGAAGCTCAAATATTTTTTCGAACAGTACAAAATAAATTACATTATGCAGTACATCACCATACAGCAGCTGAACTGGTGTATGACCGTGTAGATAGACATCATGAATTTTTAGGACTCACAACATTTAAAGGTGAATTACCTACAAGGGCAGAGGCGAAAGTGGCTAAGAACTATTTGTCGGAAACAGAATTATTAGACTTGAATCAATTAGTATCTGGTTACTTAGACTTTGCGGAAAGAAAAGCAAGACGAGAAGAAGCGATGACCATGGCAGATTGGGTAGCTCATATTGATATGGTCTTAGCATCTACCGGTGAGAAAGTATTGCAGTATGCAGGGCATATTTCTAAGACACAAATGGAACATAAAGTGGATGTAGAATATAATGCCTATGTAGAACATACCTTAACTAGAGTTGAAAGAGATTATTTAGAAGAGATTAAGCACATAGAGAATATAGCGAAGAAAGGAGGGAAATAAATGGATTTATTGACATTGTTGGAGAATGAACCAGTGGAGTGGAAGAAGCTAGGGGAAGTGTGTACATTTACTAGAGGAAATACTATTACGAAAAAAGAGACAATAGAAGGGAATGTCCCTGTTATTGCTGGAGGACAGAAGCCAGCGTATTATCATAATCAAAGTAATAGGGAAGGAAGTACAATTGCTGTTGCAGGTAGTGGAGCTTATGCGGGCTTTGTAACTTATTGGGAAGAACCGATATTTTTAAGTGATGCATTTTCAGTTGAACCCAATAAGAGTCTTAATAAAAAATATGTATATCATTGGTTATTAGATAATCAACATAAAATCTATGAATTGAAGCAAGGAAGTGGAATACCTCATGTATATGGAAAAGACTTAGGTAAATTTAAGATTCCAATTCCATCATTAGAAGTTCAAGAAAAAATAGTAAAAACACTTGACAAATTCACAGAATATGTTACTGAACTACAGACTGAACTACAGACTGAACTACAGAAACGTATTGATCAATATACGTATTATCGCGATATGCTTCTTAGTGAAGAGTACATACAAAAACTATGTAAAGAGATGGAAGCGGATAGGAGAGTTAGTACAGTTCGATTAGATGAGGTAGTTTCTATAAAAAATGGAAAAGACTGGAAAAACTTAGGGGAAGGTACTATTCCTGTGTATGGGAGTGGTGGTGAAATGGGCATATATGTAGATACGTATGCATATGACAAACCAACTGTTCTTATACCAAGAAAAGGGTCGATAGATAATGTATTCTATTTGGAAACTCCTTTTTGGAATGTAGATACAGTATTCTATACAGAAATTAATATAGATAAACTAGTACCTAAATACTTTTATTATTTTATCGAATATTATGGTTTAAGTAGATTAAGCGAGAATCCGACACGACCAAGCTTGACACAATCGCAGCTCAATAAATTATTAATGCCATTACCACCGCTTTCACTACAACACAAAATTGTAACTATCCTAGATAAGTTCCAGGCAATGATAGCAGATGCTAAAGGGTTATTACCAACAGAAATAGAACAACGGCAACAACAATATGAATATTATAGAGAAAAACTCTTGACATTCAGTGGTGAATGTGATAGCACGCACGCACGCACGTTGATAATAGCTGATGATTATTATCGCGTATTACGAGACGTATCTCAACTAGTGGATGTGGATATAGAAGATAGAGTAGAAGAGAGAATGCTAGGAGATATAGGGACGTTTATTAATGGGACTGGCATGCCTAAAACGATGTTTGAAGAGCAAGGAATAGTTCCAGCTATACATTATGGACATATATATACAACGTATAATATTTTTGTGGATACACCGATTGTATCAGTAAGTAACGCTAATGCGGAACGATTAAGAAAGATACAACATGGAGATATTGCTATTGCTAAAACTTCAGAAAATATTGATGATGTGATGAAATCAGTTGCATATCTAGGACGAACAGTGGGTGTCATAGGTGGACATGCAGCCATTTTTAGGCATAATGAGAATCCTAAGTATTTATCGTATGTGTTTAATGGATATAAGAATTTAATTAAACAGAAAAATAAATTAGCAAGAGGAGTAAAAGTAATTGAAATTTCAACTACGGATATGGCTAAAATAAAGATTCCAATCCCCCCTCTTCATGTGCAACAACGGATTGTCTCAATTCTCGATACTTTCAACACATTAGTCCATGATATGCAAGAGGGGCTACCAAAAGAAATTAAATTACGGCAACAACAATATGAATATTATCGTGAGCGCCTCTTGTCGTTTCCAAAGGCGTCACAGGGATAAGGGGGACTAACAATGGACGGTGGAAAAACGTATAACTTGGCTCCAATTATGGAACTCAATCATGGGATTGTACTGGCGAAGTATGAAAAGCTTTCACGGGTCAGTGAAAGTTACCAAACAGAAGGTGCCATGGAATTACAATTAGTGAATGACCTAATGGCGCAAGGGTATACCCGGTTGACCTGTAAAACAGACGAAGAGTTAAAAGAAAATCTGAAAGTTCAATTAGAGCACTTAAATGCGGTAACATTCACAGATGAGGAGTGGAAACGATTACTTCGTGAATTTATTATTCCAGAGAATCAGTGGATTATAGAAAAAACTAGAAAGTTTCAGGAGCGAGAGTCATGGGACTTTCAATTTGATGATGGGCATCGTCAAAATATAAAACTTATTGATGCTACCAATATTAATAACAATGTGGTACAAGTCGGTAATCAGATTCAAGCCACAGAAGGAACCGCACGCAATCGATATGATGTGACAATTTTTGTTAATGGATTACCATTAGTACATATAGAGTTAAAGAAACGTAGTGTTCCCATTAAGGAAGCCTTTAATCAGATTCATCGGTACAGTAATGAAAGTTTTAATGTAAGAAGCTCTTTGTTCCAATATGTGCAGATTTTTGTTATATCTAATGGGACGAAGACTCGATATTTTGCGAATACACTAACACCGAGTAAAAATAACTACGAATTTACTTGTGAATGGGCAGATGCTAAAAATAAACCGATTGCAGATTTGGAAGATTTTACGCGTACTTTTTTTGATAAGCGAACAATTCTCGAGATTCTAACAAAATATTGTGTATTTGACGCATCGAATACATTGTTAATTATGAGACCATACCAGATCGCAGCTACTGAACGCATTTTGTGGAAGATTCAAGCTGGTTATGAAAATAAAAAACAAGGAACTATTGAAGCTGGTGGGTTTATTTGGCATACTACAGGATCAGGAAAAACATTAACATCCTATAAGGCAGCTAGGCTGGCAACTCAATTACCATATATTGATAAGGTATTTTTTGTAGTAGACAGAAAAGATCTAGATTATCAAACGATGGTGGAGTATCAGAAGTTCCAAAAAGACTGTGTCAATGGCAGTAAAGATACGAAAGAGCTGGCCCGTAACATTAGTGAAAGTACAAGTCGTATCGTGGTAACAACCATACAAAAGCTAAATCAGTTTATTCAAAAACATAGTAAACATGATATTTACCAAAAGCATTGTGTGTTTATCTATGACGAGTGTCACCGTTCTCAATTTGGTAAAGTGCAGAAAGCAATTCGGAGTAAGTTTAAATGTTATTATCAATTTGGCTTTACAGGTACACCTATCTTTGATGAGAACTCTTTGACAGGAGAAACGACGGCAGGCATATTTGGGGCTCAATTACATAGTTATGTTATTACCGATGCCATTCGTGATAAAAAGGTGCTGAAGTTTAAGGTGGACTATCAAAGTATATCGGCAAACTTTAAAAGTGCAGAAACTGAAACGGATGATGCAGAGTTGGCTAAGTTAGAATCAAAACTATTGTTGCACCCTGAACGAATCCAAGCAGTGACTAAGCATATCTTGAAAGTATTTCCTATGAAAACACATCGTAATGTACACTTTACAGTACGGAATAAACAAATGCGTGGATTTAACGCCATGTTTGCTGTACAAAGCGTAGAAGCTGCCAAAATGTATTATGAAGCATTTAAGACGTTACAACAAGATGTGCCAGCAGAAAAACGATTGAAAGTAGGCGTTATTTATAGCTTTGCAGCCAATGAAAATCAGTCTGCCTATGGAGAAATCAAAGATGAGTCGTTTGAAGCAACCTCTCTTACAACTTCGGCAAAACAGTTTCTAATATCTGCTATGGATGACTATAATGCTATGTTCAGAAGTAATTTTAAAATTGAAGAGTTTCAAAATTATTACAAAGATCTAGCAAAACGAGTCAAAGATAAAGATGTTGATTTGTTGATTGTGGTGGGGATGTTCTTAACGGGATTTGATGCTCCCACACTAAATACGTTATTTGTGGATAAAAACCTACGATACCATGGTCTCATCCAAGCCTTTTCACGAACTAATCGGATTCTTAATAGTGAGAAACAATTTGGTAATATCGTATGTTTTAGGGATTTGACAAAAGCAACGGAAGAAGCCATTCAAGTGTTTGGTGACAAAAATAGTGTGAACATTATTCTAGAACGTAAATTTGTAGAGTATATTAATGGATTTACTGATGATGATACAAATGAATCCTATCGAGGATATAAAGCAATTTGCAATGAGTTGTTAGCTAAATTTCCAGACCCTACTGAAATAGAAACCAATGCAGATAAAAAAGAATTTGCCCAATTGTTCGGGGAATTTTTGAAAGCTGAAAATATTTTGCGTAACTTTGATGAGTTTTGCGAGTTAGAACCATTGATTCCACCAAGACTTGTTCAGGATATGAAGAGCATCTATGTGGATATCAAGGAAGATTTTTCTGAGGGGCGTAAATATAGCGAAGCAGAGTCACAAGTTATTGACTTGTCAGATATAGAGTTTCACATTGATTTGTTAAGGACCGATGAAATTAATCTAGATTATATTTTGCAGTTAATTGCGGAAAAAACGAAAAGTACGGATAACTTGAATGCTATTGAACAAGAAGTTCGCCGAGCGATTCGATCTAGTATTGGAACGCGTGCTAAGGAAGATCTTATTGTGAAGTTTATGCATAGTACAGATATTTCTACACTTAGTGACCATGAAAGTATTATCGATGCGTTCTATACCTTTGCAAAAGCAGAGAAGGAGTTATCCATTGCCAATACGATTGAAGAGTTAGGTATACAGCCACAATCGGTAGAAGAAGCGCGGCGATATATTATGACTTCTATTGAAAAGGGACATGCCGAATATGATGGAACTGAGTTGAGTAATATACTACCGTCTAGATCTCGTAGAAGAGGTGGGCAACGACAAGAACAGAAACAAAGTGCATGGCAGAAAATACAGCAACTAGTACAAGTGTTTTTGGGGATTTAATACCATTGTATTTTAGGATAGAATGGTGTATACTTGGAGTAGAAAGATATAAGAAGTTAGAGCATTCTTTCATAAACTCAAAAAAGGACGGCTGCCACCGTCCTTTTTTCTTTCTACTTTCTATTCTTGTAATGCTTCAGAATTGCATAGGTTAAGAAATTAACAATCAATCCTTGTAGAATAGGGGTCAGAAAGTGACCAGATAATAATGAAGTTAGAGCCTCGCACATAAACTCACCTCCTTTCTATCAAAGAGGATACTTAAAGTATAGCATATTTTGTGAGAGAAAGGGCTAGAAAGTCTTGAATGGGAATGAGAAAACATGTATAATAATAGGGTAATAGCATTGGAATATGACAGTTCTATGGGGCTTGTGCAAGGAGAGCCTGTGAACCATGTCAGGCCTTGATTGGAGCAGCATTAAGCGGTAACTCTCTTGTGCCACGAGGAAACCTATAGGGCTGTCAGATTCGAGTGCTATGGTAAAGCAGCTAGCTTAGCTGCTTTTTTTCATATCTTAAGGGAAAGGAGGGGCTATGAGTTATTTAGCATTATATAGACGATGGAGACCGAAACAGTTTACCGATGTTGTGGGGCAACATCATGTGTCGGATACATTACAACGAGCTATTCGTGAAGATAAAGTGGCACATGCCTATTTATTTGCTGGTCCTAGAGGTACGGGCAAAACGAGTATGGCAAAAATATTTGCGCGTGCTATTAACTGTGAACAGGGTCCTACAGATACACCTTGTGGTCAGTGTGAATCGTGCCAGCAAATGTTACAAGGACAAGCCTTGGATGTGATCGAAATTGATGCGGCTTCCAATCGAGGTATTGATGAAGTGCGTGCCTTGCGGGAGCAAGTGAATTTCTTGCCTGTAGTAGGTCATAAAAAAGTATTTATCATTGATGAAGCCCACATGCTCACCAATGAAGCGTGGAATGCCTTGTTGAAAACTATCGAGGAACCGCCAAGCCATGTGATGTTCATTTTTGCCACAACAGAATCGGAGAAATTACCGGTTACTATTTTATCTCGTTGTCAGCGTTATACATTCCGCCGTATCACAGCAAAAGATATTACAGCCCACTTATTGCATGTGGCGAAGGAAAGCAATATCTCTCTTGACCCTGCGGCGGCACAAGTGATTGCAGTCCATGCAGATGGTGGTTTACGGGATGCCTTGAGTATTCTGGATCAATGTTCCGGTATGACCTCAGATATGATTACAGCTCCTTTAGTAGAGACTATGATTGGCTTAGTGAGCAAATCCTGGGTGCTAACTATGGTAGATATATTGAAATCCGGTAATGGAGCGGCTTTACTGCAAGCTGTAGATGAAGCGCTACAAATGGGGCGTGATGCTCGCCAAATTGTAACGGCCTTAGTAGAACATCTGCGAGCTATGATTGTGGCGAAAGTATTACCTGAGGCAGAAGAGCTATTGGCTTATGATACGCATAGAGAACGCTTATTAGAACAGACAAATGAGTTATCTATGGAGGAAATCGGACGCTATATCAATGTATTACAAACGGTGCAAAATAACGCCAAACAAGTAGATAATCCTAGGGTTATTGTAGAAATGGGATTGCTTTCACTATTACAATTAGGCGGCGGGACCTATCAAACCTTAGAGGGACGCATGACGACGATGGAACAATTTGTGAATCGTCAAGAAGATGCTTTGCTTCAAAAACTGAATGAGTGGGGGGAACAACGTCCAGTGGCAACTATGGATGCTTCATCAGATAATGTAGCTAGTATTGGCAGTAGTGTAACTTCTAATGCAGTGATGCATACAGTATCTAGGGTGGAGGAGGTGCCACAGATACCAGAACAAGATATATATGAAGGTATTATGGAAGACGTACCACCACCCCTTGAGGACGATGAATTTTCGCCTCCAGTGCCACCTTCAGAGACTGTGAGGAGAACAGCACTGCCACCACCGGGTATAGCGAATGGAACGGGAACAACAAGAGCTAAAGGGGCAGGTATGGCTTCTACTATAAAAAGCTCCTTGCCACCACCATTACCGAAGAAAGCATCTCCAGCGGTAAAACCTAAAACGGCGACATTTGACACGGCGCAAGAGCTAACTGTAGGACAGGGGATGGTCAGTCCTCATGAATATAGCACGATTTTAGCAAACGTGATAAAATGGTTGAGAGGCAAGAACTATGGATTGCTAAATACGATCTATCAGCAAGGAACCTTGGTGTACTTAGATCAAGAGCAAGCTATCTTGGTGTTTCCTACGCCTATTGCGGGACCTATTTTGGTACAGCAGCAACATGTAGAATGTGGAAAGAAAGCATTCCAACAAGTGATAGGACGACCGATTGTGGTGAAAGCTATCGATAAGAAGGACCCTAAACTGCAGGTATACTTAGAGGCAGCAAAATCCTTTGGAGGGACTTCACAGCAAAGCGGGCAGTCGCAGGTACAACCAACGGTAACGACTCCTGTGGTGAAAGGTACTAAAGAAGCTGAAGGGATAGGACAACCAATTGTTGCGGCGCAAGAAACGACACCGGTGACAGCTGATGAGGAGATGCCAACTGTATCTGTAGAAACGTCGAGGCCTGACAGTGGGAAACCCACTTATGTAGGGACAAACACCACTTCAAAGGTAGGTGCGGGTAGTGATCCGACCAATGTAGAGGGTATTATTGATGATTTTCTCACAGTCTACGATAATCCAGAAGAAGTATTAAATCCATACTATAAAGAAACAGGGAACGACAAGCTTTCAGAAGAAAGTATAGACGAGATACGGAAGTTGCCGAAGTGGTCCTCAGCAGAGGCCAGTGATGAAGAAAAACAAGAACCACTACTCTATGATGCATTGCAACATATGGAGGCCAGTGGGTATGATATTTATGTTAAAGAAGTAGACGATTTGTCTAATAGTTAAGGAGGTTCACTATGTTTGGTGGCGGTAATATGCAAGGTATGTTGAAAAAAGTTCAAAAAATGCAAAAGGATATGGAAAAAGCACAAGAAGAAATTAAAAATACCGTGGTGGAAGCATCTATCGGTGGTGGTGCTGTATCCGTAACGATGAACGGAGAACAAGAAGTGTTGTCTATTAAAATTGCTCCAGCTGCAGTGGATCCAGAAGATGTGGAAGCCTTGGAAGATTTAATCTTAGCGGCTGTGAATGAAGCGAACCGTAAAGCAAAAGAAGTTGCAGAGAAAAAACTAGGTGCTGTCACAGGGAACTTGAAACTTCCTGGAATGCCAGGTATGTTCTAATATGACAAATCCTTTAGAACGATTAGTAGAAGAGTTGCGTCGCCTGCCAGGGGTGGGGGCTAAATCGGCTAGACGATTAGCATACCACCTCATTGAGGCCGATGCAGAAGATGTACAACGCTTGGTAGAAACCATTCTTGCTGCGAAAGAAGCCACACATAGATGTTCCCAATGTTTTAATTTATCGGCTCAAGATCCTTGTGAGTTTTGTGCTAGTTCTAAACGGGACAGATCGATGATTTGTGTGGTGGAAACATCCCGTGATGTCATCGCTATCGAACGCAGTGGTGATTATAAAGGGTTATACCATGTGTTGGAAGGGGCTTTGTCCCCTATTGACGGAGTAGGCGTGGAAGACATTCGATTGAAAGAACTTATGTTGCGCCTTCAAGATAATACAGTACAAGAGGTTATCATCGCCACAGACCCTGATGTAGAAGGGGAAGCAACGGCCTTATATATTGCACGACTATTACAACCAACGGGGATCAAGGTGACGCGTATTGCTCGTGGCATCCCAGTTGGTGGAGATATTGAATACGCTGATGAGGTGACATTGAGCGGTGCTGTATTACATCGTCAAGAAATGAGGTAACTATGGATTACATATTACAAGCTGTAGTAGCTATTGTTGTGGCGTGGGTGATTATCAAGGTAGCTTGGTTCACCATCAAACGAGTGGCGACAAATGTCTTTTTAGGTATGATTACCTATGCAGTGGCTACAGAAGTATTCCATATTCCTATGGATATGAATATTATGTTGTGGGCACTAACCGCGGTGTTAGGACCTATACCAGTGTTAGGCTTAGCGTACTTTCATTGGTAAAATAAGGAGCAACTATGCAATCAAATACTGTGGTACTAAATGATATTCAACAACAAGTTGTACAGGAATTAGACAGAAATATTGTATTGCTAGCTTCTGCAGGGACGGGAAAAACAAATACATTGTCTTATAGGGTGGCACATATCTTGGAAACGGGACGTGCCACTGGTGAACAAATCTTGTGTCTCACATTTACGAACAAGGCGTGTCGTGAAATGAAAGAACGTATGATTTCCATTGTAGGACAAGAAGCGCAGGCTGTGAAAGTATCTACATTTCACAGCTTTTGTTATACCATTTTGCAAGAAGAAGCAAAATTACAAGAAGATATATTTAAAGAATTTCTTATCTTTGACGAAGAAGATGTAGAGGAATTATTGAGTGAATGTTTGCCGCCCCTTGTGAAAGCCTATAGCGAAGAGCAAGGTGTTATAGCACCCAAAATACATGTAAATACGATTCGTGAGGTTATCAACGCGGTCAAAGAGCACCGATCTAAGTATCAATATTATTCTTCTGATATAAGCAATGATTACAGGCGTACAATGGAGGAAATGAAATGTGAGAAATCTGTTTGGTATAGTATTATGTCAGAAGAGACAGCTGCATTTTTAGATGAAAAAGGACTACAAGTGTTGATGGAATACGAGTACCGCTTACGAAACCTCAATGGGTTAGATTTTGCTGATTTGATTACTCGTGTTCACCAAATCTTTCAGCGACTAGAAGTGGCAAATCGTTGGCGTCAGCGCTATTCTTATATTGCAGTGGATGAAATGCAAGACACTAGCGAGTTAGAATATGAAGTGATGAATACCATGTGGAAGGGTAACCATATTTTGCTCTGTGGGGATTACTTTCAAACCATTTATGAATGGCGTGGGTCGAATCCGATGATATTGATTGATCGATACCGTAGAGATTACAATCCAATAGAACTCGTATTTGATACAAACTATCGGTCTAATCAGATGTTATTTAGGGGTGCCTTTTCCATGTTGAAAGATATGTTCCCTCAACGGGTGCGGGAGTTGTATCGAAAAGAACCAAAAGCGATAGCCACACAGCAAGGTGAGCCTATTTCGATATATGCGGCTGAAGATGCTCAGGATGAGGCTAGGTATATATTTCAAGCTATTCAAAATCTGAGAACAGGCAAAGAGATGCCTCCTGTAGGAATTTTAGTGCGCACCAACAAACAAGCTGTACGATTAAGTGAGCAATTTAAACGATGTAACATATCTTTACCAGAAGAGAAGCAATTGAAGTTTATTTTGGCAGATGAATTAAAATTTTTCCGACGTTTAGAAGTTAAGGATGTGTTGGCATTTTTTAAGTGCTTAGTGAACCCTTGGGACTTAATGAGTACAAAACGAATCATTCGCACCTTTGTCAAAGGGGTTGGTGATAAGCGTATGGAGGAATTAGAAAGCACAGCAGTGAGAAAAACTGGTTTACGTATTACCGATTTTATGAGTACGAAAATCTTTACACGAGAGCCCTATGAACAATTAGAAAAAGGGTTAGTGGCTAAGGATATCGTTGTCTTTGATGTGGAATCTACGGGTGTGAATATCATGGAAGACCGTATTGTGCAAATGGCAGCCATTCGTATCGATGAAGAAGGCAATACCATTGACACCTTTGAAGGATTTATCAATCCCGGAGTGCCTGTAGGGGATTCAGAATTAGTCCATGGTTTTAGCGATGCCTTCTTGCAAGAGGTTGGGGACGATGCACGAACTGTATTGGAAGCATTCCGACAGTTTGCGGATAGGTCCATGATTGTAGGACATAATGTACAGTACGATATGGGTATACTAGAGCAGGAGTGTAGCCGTCATGGTGTAGTTATGCCAAGGGTACAAGCCATCTATGATACCTTAGATATTTACCGTCGTTTTTATCCTAATTTACCAAATCACAAACTAGAGTTTTTAAGTGGGCACTTCCCAATTAATCATCAATCTACCCATAATGCGATGGATGATATTATAGCGACGGGTAAATTATTGGTCTATGTGATGAAAGAAAACATACTTCCAACAAAAGCTCAGCGTATGGCATTTGTAAATAAATATAGGGATACATTTGCCAATATTGCAGCCTCTATGGATGCTTTGAGAGGTAAGTGGACTACGAGCAAGCCTACAGAAATTCTTACTTATATTATGAATCATATGGGGGTAGTGGAATACTACAAGAAGAAAGTAAAAGAAGATCCTACTGGGCAACATAGATTAACTAGTATCCGCGAACTATACCTCATTATGAAAGAATTAGAAGAGGAATATCCACACTATGTAGGCCGTGATGGGGTGAAAGAGATATTAGAAATGTCTGCTCTTCACTCAGGAGAAGGTATGTTCCGGCGAAAAGGGGATAGTCGTATTCCCATTATTACGGTCCATCAAGCTAAAGGTAGTGAATTTGAACATGTCTTTATTGCGAGTGCTCATGATGGAGGTCTTCCTTTCTATTATGCGGTTAAGGATGGTAAACTAGAAGAAGAAAAACGTATTTTCTATGTAGCATTAACCCGCGCTAAGAAGCATTTGACCATTACCTATGCAAAGGTGAATGCAAATGGGTATTGGCAACAACCAAGTCGATTTTTATCGTCCATTCCAGAAGTATTTATAAAGCGGTTGAGCTCATCATAAAGATATGGGAATTTGTAGTGAATAACTACCCCAATGTTTTCAATCTGTGCTATAATAGAGTGTAAATAGTGTATGTTAGACGCCTATTTACGAAGGTAATACTAATAATGGAAGAACTTTCAGAATGAGAGCTTTCAAACTAGAAAGCAATCGTTACGATAGAAAGTTCTATGATGTAATGGAGGCAATTCATATGGGAACCAATGTAGCAACAAGTATGGTAATTGGCACACAATGGGGCGATGAAGGTAAAGGTAAAATCGTTGATTACTTATCTGAACGCGCTGATGTGGTAGTACGTAGCCAAGGTGGTAATAATGCAGGTCATACGGTAGTCGTAGACGGTAAATCTTTTGCGTTGCGTTTATTGCCTAGCGGTATTCTTTATGATGATAAAATGAATATCATTGGTACTGGTGTCGTTGTGGACCCTAAAGTATTGTTGGAAGAAATTGCAAACCTTGAAAAAGAAGGTAAAAGTGCAAAATCTTTATATATTTCTGACCGTGCTCACGTGATTTTACCGTATCATAATCGTTTAGATGAAGCGGAAGAATCTGTGAAAGGCGATGCTAAAATCGGTACTACAAAAAATGGTATAGGTCCATGCTATGCAGATAAAGTAAATCGTATTGGTATCCGCATTTGTGATTTAATGGATCCAGTTGTATTTGAGAAAAAACTTAAATTCAACGTAGAATTGAAAAATAAAATGTTAACAGCAGTATATGGTTTTGAGCCAGTTAACTTTGAAGAAATCTTAAAAGATTACTTAGGCTATGCAGAACAGTTACGTCCATTTGTAAAAGATACAAACTTTGCCGTTATCGATGCGATCAAAAGCGGTAAAAAAGTATTATTTGAAGGGGCACAAGCAACTATGCTTGACCTTGATCATGGCACATATCCATTCGTAACAAGTTCCCATCCAGTAGCAGGTGGTGCCTCTGTGGGTGCTGGTGTAGGTCCTAACTACTTAAAAAATATTTTTGGCGTAGTAAAAGCCTACTCTACTCGTGTTGGTGAAGGCCCATTCCCATCTGAATTATTAGATGAAACTGGTGAATACCTTCGTCAAACAGGTCATGAATTTGGTACAGTAACAGGTCGTTCTCGTCGTTGTGGTTGGTTGGACTTGTCCGTAGTATCCTATGGCGCAGCATTGAACAGCTTAGATTACTTGGCTATTACTCGCCTAGATATCTTAGATGGTTTGGATGAAGTGAAAATTTGTGTAGGTTATACTCGCAATGGTGAGCCTGTACAAGGATTTCCTGCTAGCTTAGATGTATTAGCAGAATGTGAACCAGTATACGAAACATTCCCAGGTTGGAAAACAGATATTTCCGGTATCCGCAAGTATGAAGAATTGCCAGAAGCAGCACGTCGTTATGTAGAACGCATTGCAGAAGTAACTGGTGTACAAGTAGGTATTGTATCTGTAGGTCCTGGTCGTGATCAAACGATTGACTTAGTAAATGTATTTGCATAATATATGTTATAGGGGCTGTAACAAAATGTACTTTTTTACATTTTCGTTACGGTCCCTTTTGCATGCAGAAACTACCAAACTTCTTGAG
>NZ_RQVN01000016.1 GCF_003992135.1 Veillonella sp. VA142
TATGTGAAACCCGCACTCTGGCTTATGTTTACTTCTTTCGAAGTAATTACCTTTCATTGTTCAGTTTTCAAAGATCAACTTTATCATCCACAACGCTGTGTTGTGGCGACTAGATTATAATAACAGATTCACAATTTTGTGTCAATAGTTATTTTAATCTTTTTTAATTCTCTGCATCTATGATTTTTAGAAAAATTAAAAGTACTTGTGTATAAAGCACTGAATGTATTATATGATATTTCCAAGTAATTTGCAACCCCACTTTCCAGTAATTTTAGTGTATATTTTCTATAGAATTTTCACTAGATAAGCCACTCCTGTTTAAGTCACCTAAAGGCAATATGACTGTCCTTTTCCAAACGCAAGAAGAGCACGGTGTCCCCTCCTAGAATGCAGTCATGCGTAGTAGTCTTATGATGGTCTCATATTAGTTTTATACGCCAAAGCATTGAAACGAGCAACACGTTCTTGAACAAACATTACGTAGTGCCGTTTGTGAAGGAATGTGTTGCTCGTTTCCTTTTGCTATATACAGATAAGACCGCCAAAGGCTACATAGCATCAAAGGTGAAACCCTTGTTTTTCCGCTATTCTAATCAATGCACTGCGTTTCTCATCTTTTAGTTTCAATCGTCCCACTACTTGGTCTGTAAATTTAGGTAATGGATAGTTCGGACTGCGAAGGTCATAATATTGGTTCATCTCTTCATCGTAGTCTTCTAATAGCTCATGATAATTATCAAATGTACTATATACATCATCAAATACATTCGCTTCTCTTGGCATGCGTGGTTTCAACGCCGGTTTTTGATCTGCCATACCTAACCCCAGTCCCACAACAGGGAACGTTAATTCAGGCAATTTCAGAATTTCAATCATTTTTTCCGCATCATTTAGGATACTACCCAAATACACTGTGCCATATCCCGCTAGTTCTGCGGCAGTTACCATATTTTGTGCTGATAAACACGCATCGGTCCAACCTTGGAAGAATCGATCTGCATCATTTGCTGTATCAAGGTCTAGTTCTTTTTCTTTCATAATTTGTGCATTGCGATAGGCATCTACTACAAATACAAATAGCTCAGGCATATCTTTCACATACTCTTGTTTACATACCTCAGCAATGGCTGCTTTAATTTCTCGATTTACAATCCGAATAATACTGAATGTTTGCATACCCATACTTGTGGCGGTCCGTTTTGCTACATCTAATAATATACTTAGGTGTTGTGGGGATACACGCATTGGTTTATATTGTCGAATACTTTTATGATCTAACATAACATCAATAGGGTTCATCATTTTACTCCTAACTTTCATCATACTTTCACAATATTCATGTAGTATAATAACAATACAAAATGTACTGCACTTCTATCATTGTAGGGCACTTAATTTTTATTTGTCAATATATACATAGTACTAGAAAGGAAGATTTTTATGAAACGCACATTTCTTTTGAAAGCTTTTACTATCGCTGCATTTATCGCATCCGCTACAGTCGGATCTATGGCAGCAGATATCTCACCAGGTGAAATTTCCGTAACAGGCCAAGCCGTTCGCCAAGTCGCACCATCCTATGCACTACTTAATTTAGGGATGTCTAGTAAAAATACATCTGTTCAGTCTGCAAAATCTCAAAATGATGCGATTATGTCTAAACTTATCTCATCCCTACAACATTTAGGCATCTCTAGAAATAATATTCAGACATCTAACATTACTATCAACCCTAATTACGATTATATTGATGGTAGCTCTAAACTAAATGGCTACAATGTGAATAACACAGTTGTAATTAGAATATATAACACCTCCTCAATTGGAAAAGCCATCGATGCAGCGATTGCTAGTGGTGCTTCTGACATTAATTCTCTTACATTCCAAACTGATGTATCGCAAGAGATGGAAGATCAATTATCTACATCTGCTATTAGTGATGCTCGCCACCAAGCGGAAGTGATTGCTAAATCTCTTGGCCGTGAACTAGGTCCCGTTAAATCTGCAAGCTTAGGAACCACACGTACACAGACTATGGAGGTAAACCCTAGATATGCTATGCTGGCAGTAAGAACTATGGAGTTATCTAGCTCTACACCAGTAGAAAATGGTGATATGTCTGCCAACAAAACAGCAAATGTAGTATTCTATTTGCAATAGTATGTATGCCTTTTAATACAACTATGTGATTGCCAAAATACGTGCATTCATATACACATCTACTGACACCAACGATACATGTTGTACATGTCACCTACAACTAACACATGACACATACGAGAATCGTCATCACCACGATGGCGGTTCTTTTTATACCTTACGTTGTCAAGACATAAAAAAACCGTAGCGAACCTAATCAGGTCGCTACGGCTTTTCTTATTTTTTCTTAGGTACTACTTTAAAGCTGTTATGCATTTGCTTTTTCATATCATCTGTTAATGGGCATGGCCATTCATTGATATCATTGTGTTTCTTCAGCTCTTTTAGTTCTTCAGGAGTTAATTTTTGTTTTTCTGCATCATCAAATGTAATCATAATTCTATCACCTCTACTCAGAATAATAGAAAAGGAAAGATCCATTTCTTTCTAATTGTATTATATGATGAAAAGCACCTTCTTGTGAAGATGCTTTTCCTATGTATACACAATACTTTCATCATTGAAGAGACAACAGAATCCATTATAGGATTCATGCAAAGCAAATCTACACTATCCTGTTTATTTCAATGATTACGCACGATCTTTAATTTCTTGTTGGATACTTGCCAAGAATTCTTCCCAAGGAATTGCGCCTTGTTCGCCTACGCCACGTTTACGAACCGCCACTTTTCCTTCTTCCACTTCTTTATCTCCCACAACAAGCATATAAGGAACTTTTTCCATTTGAGCTTGACGGATTTTATAACCGATTTTTTCACTGCGATCATCTAATTCCACACGTACATAGGCATCTTTAAATGCTTTGCGCAATTTTTCAGCGTATTCTACATGTTTTTCACTGATTGGAAGAATTTTTACTTGTACTGGTGCCATCCAAGTTGGGAATGCCCCTGCAAAGTGTTCAATCAAGATACCGATGAAGCGCTCCATGGAGCCGAAGCATGCACGATGAATCATGATTGGACGATGTTTTTGGCCATCTTCTGCAATATATTCCAAGTTGAAACGTTCTGGCAAGTTCATATCCAATTGGATAGTACCACATTGCCATGTACGACCGATAGAGTCACGAATATGGAAGTCTAGTTTAGGACCATAGAACGCACCATCACCCTCGTTGATACGATACGGAATACCTTTCGCTTCAATAGCCTCACGCAATGCTTCAGTTGCCAATTCCCAGATTGCATCGTCACCGATAGCGCCTTCTGGTTTTGTACTTAACTCTACATGATAGGATAATCCGAATTGAGAGTAGATGCGACCGAATAGATCGATAACACTCATTAACTCTTCCTTAATTTGAGATGGTGTCATGAATACATGGGCATCATCTTGTGTAAAGCTACGTACGCGGAATAGACCATGTAACGCACCGCTCAATTCATGGCGGTGTACTAAACCAAGTTCTGCCATACGAATTGGAAAATCACGGTAGGAATGCATTTCATTAGCATATACTAAGATACCCCCTGGGCAGTTCATTGGTTTGATTGCATATTCTGCTCCGTCGATTTGTGTTGTGTACATATTTTCACGGTAATGGAACCAGTGACCAGATGTTTCCCACAAATGTTGGCTTAATATGATTGGAGTACGAACTTCTTCGTAATCGTAATCATGATGGACTTCACGCCAGAAATCTTCTAAAGCGTTACGCACTGCCATGCCTTTTGGCAAGAAGAATGGGAATCCTGGTCCTTCTTCTTTGAGGACGAACAAGCCAAGCTCTTTACCCAATTTACGATGGTCGCGACGAGCTGCTTCTTCTAATAAGTGTAGGTATTCTTCTAGTTCTTCTTTCTTTTCAAAAGCAGTACCATAGATACGTTGCAGCATTTTATTTTTTTCGTCGCCACGCCAGTAGGCACCTGCAATGCTTTGTAATTTGAAAGCTTTCACTTTACCAGTACTTGCTAAGTGTGGACCTGCACAAAGGTCAGTGAAGTCCCCTTGTTTGTATGCAGAAATCACTGCATCAGCTGGTAAGTCATTGATCAATTCTACTTTGTAATTTTCATGTTTTGAGGCAAAGAAATCTAACGCTTCTTGACGTTCCATCAATACTTTTTCGATAGGCAAGTTTTCTTTTACAATACGGCTCATTTCCGCTTCGATTTTTGGCAAATCTTCTGGCACCAGTTTATGTTCCATATCGATGTCATAGTAGAACCCATTTTCGATAGCAGGTCCAATCGCCAATTGTGCATCTGGCCATAAGCGTTTCACTGCTTGTGCCATCACATGAGATGCAGTATGACGGAATGCATGTTTACCTCCGTCGTCCGCAAATGTTAAAAAGCTTACTTTAGATCCTTCCACTAATACTTCACGTAAATCTATTAATTCACCATTTACATCAGCGGCTAATACTTTTTTTGCTAAACTATTTGATAATTGTTTTACTGCTTCAGCTAATGTAGTTCCAGCCGCAAACGCTTTAGAACTTCCATCAGGTAAAATGATATTTACTTCACTCATAGGTTACCTCCCTAGGTCTAATACTAACTATGCCATTGGGAATGGCAATACTTTTTACCAACAAAAAAAGACCCTCTCCCACACAAGGGACGAAGATCTTCGCGGTTCCACCCTAGTTAGCCCCTATTCATAGGACTCACTCTTACGGACGATAACGGGTCCACACGGATTCAATTACAAGCATAGCCTTCACTGAACCAGTTTGAAGGTGGTAACATCTAAGTCTACACTAGATACTCACAGCCAAGGTATCTTTCTCTGAAAGTATAGATGGTTAGGGTCATGTCCTTCGCATCACTGTTGCTTATATAATAATATAATTATAATAAACAAAAACACTATCTATGTCAAGGGAATATTAACTTTTATCCCACGTTTCTTTTGCTGTTTCCAACAAACCTTTAAGGCGTGCTAACCCTTTTCTTCGCAATCGATGGATATAACTATGACTACATTCCATCGTATCTGCAATCGAAGCTACACTGTGATCTTTGTAATATACTTCTTCCACTACATGTTGCTCCGCTATGGGCAACTGTTTCATAGCCGTTGTAACCATATCAGCATACATGCGTTCCTCACAAACGATTTCTGTAGAAGGTCCCTCTGCAGGCAATTGCTCCCACCAAATTTCACCATCTTCTGTCTCCGATTGTAGCACAATCCCTTCTTTACCTTCTTTGCGAAGGTAGTCCAAGATACGACCGCGAATACGATGTACTGCATAGAGGGAAAAGGCTACACCCTTCGTAGAGTCGTATCGCTCTACTGCTTCAATAAGCCCTATTGTCCCCTCTTGGATGCAATCCATCATGTCAATCTTAGAAGATTGATACACATTAGCTTCTTTCAAAACTAAAGGTTGGTAATGCTCAATGATTGTCATACGAGCCTCTAAGTCTCCTTCTTCTTCATACACTTTCCAGAGTCTCTGTTCTTCATCCCACGTCAATAATTCAATTTTATCAACACTGGCGATATAATCATTGAGCATACTTTCACCTCCTTTAGAATCGGTATCTCCATTGTGCCCCTAAGTAGCGTTTATTTTCATTATTAACCCATCCCGTAGCACTAATATTACGATTGATATCATACTGAAAGCCATACGATACATGATCGTTCTTAAGTCCTCTAGTTAAGGTAATCATCAAGTCTGGCACTACATATTTGCCGATGGTCACATTAAAGTTATTTTTTTCCTGCAAATCACGAGAGTCTTTTCCATCTAAAGATCCAGTCGTAATGTTGACTAAATCTAGCCGCAATGTATCTTGTAACACATCTTCGATATAGCCAAATGCTAAAGACTGTAAGCTAGATGTCAGCAAGGCATTAGCATCCTCCGATGTAACACCACTGGTATTCCCCACATTACGTCCAAAGGTTAAAAGCGAAATAATCTGACGTTCTGACAAATTAGGTTCAGACGTTAATTTTAATTTCATTTGCGTAGCAGGTCCTTCTGCTTGTAGAGATATGCGATAGTTTTTCACATTCGCCATGCTCCGTACGTTTAACTCTGGAATAATACTGCCAGTGACGAATTTCGCCTGTCCTTCTGTAATCTTGAAGCGATTTTGCAAATATTTCACATATCCTTTGTTGATAGATAACTTACCACTCGCCTTCGGTTCTCCTACAGTTCCTTCAAACTTCACCTTACCTTGTAAGAACATATCGTAGAGCAATGGATTATACAAGCGTACATTGTTTTTTGCATCAACGGTTATATCTAATCCTAATGGAATCGATGATTCTGAGCTTTCAAAGGTCAATGGAATCGTTCCTACCACATCATGCAATGTGATAGCTCCTACCAAGGTCGGCATATTTTGTTTGTTTACGATGTACAGTTCACCATCTAATGGTCCTGTATAGAAATCGTGGGCAACTTCTATGCCTTTCATCTGTAATGCACCATAGTAGGATGTAATGCTAGGTCCCAACCAACCAATATTACCAGATAATCCGGCATTACCTTTCCCCATCGTAGTGCTACCAGTCATATCTACGTGATGGCCTCTAAATACAAGTTGTCCTTTTAATTGGGTCAACGTTTTTTTCAAAGATTGCAATTGCATGGATCCATTCCCGATCTCTACCGTACCATTGGCCAAGATATTCGATAAATTACCAGTCACATGGACAATACCATGAATATCACCTTCTGCAGATTGCACTTTTTTGAACATCAATGGAAGTACGGATAAGTTTGCTTCATTCATATCCACATACACATCAAATTGCTTACTCACATCATCCGCCACATATTCATTGGTTACAAAAGCACTAAGCGGTAATTTACCACGCACCTTAATAGAAGCGTTGGCTTTCTTAATCATTCCTTGTTGTATGTTCACCACTTGGTCTTCCATGGTTCCTAAGATACTGAATTGATCCAAGCTTATACCATTGATAACTAGTTGTTCCACCTCGCTGGAAAATTCTACTTTTGGCGATTTCGTGAGTCCATGTACGTTAATGATAAAATTCCAGTTTCCCTGCGCATTTACATCTTGCGTAACTAGTGGTAATACAGTTTGTACGGGTACTTTCGATGCCACTAGCTGAATATCTGTAGAGCCATCTAAATCAGCTTTACCCTTACCCACAATGAGACCTTCTTTGATAGGTAATTTGAAAGTTCGAATATCAACTGTCCGCCCACCATAGCCTATATCCACTGTAGCAGTTCCTACAACTTCGTTACGAATCGTAGTATTTTCCAGAGTTCCTTTTACGTCCAGTCTCGGACTGTCACTAGTACCACCTAAATCAATAGTAGCCTGTAATTTACCATTCACATCTGGCACTTGTACGTGGGTTAATGCTAATAATTGATGCAAATCACCGTCTTGTACACGCACATAGCCAAATAAACGTTTTGGATTCTCTAATTGAACTCCACCTTTTACTTCGTATCGGCTAGTACCACTACCGGTGAAAGTTAATTCTTGTAGATGTACTACCTGTGGTGTAATGTATACTGAACCTACTATATCACGCAAGGTAGTGTCCTTCACTTGTAACGTATCAGACTGTACTGCCCCTTCAAAAATAGGTGCATCCACAGTACCACCAAGATGACCCTCAGCCCCTACATAACCGACTACATTCAACCCCGTATCACGGGCAAAGGGTTCAATTGGCAGCTCATCACCGACAAAGTTGACATCTAACTGCTTACCTTGTACTCCGCCATCTGCAATGATGGTGGCTCCATAGGTACTAATTTCTAACTTAGGCAAATATAGACGTCCATCTTTGTATGTATACCCTCCTTCAATCGAAGTAAAGAGTTTACCATATATGGAACCATCCCAAGCTTTCAGATGACCTTCTATTTGTGGATTTCGTACTGTCCCCTGTACATGAATATCCGTATTAACCCATCCCGTCATAGGGATATCTGTGAACGTTGGCAACACATCTTCTATTCGCACATCCTTCGCGGATCCTTTGATATCCACATTTCGTTCACCATCTAAGCGGATGTATCCTCCTAAGTCATAGGTGCTTTTTTTATACTCTAAATTCCCTGCAAGAATATGGAGAGTATTATCGTCTAACTTTGTTTTAATATTCGCACGGTCAAGTTTGGTTGTGCCATAGGAAAGTGTTTCACCAGCAATCGTAACCGTTCCTGTCGGATTCTCTAGGGACCCTTGTAAGTTAGCCTCTAAAGAAACAGTGCCGCCCAACGGTTTAGGGCTCCACCCATTGAATTGTTCTAATCCAATATTAGTGCCATGCAAATTAATACCAAATATACCATCGCCGAATCGGCCACTACCAGTGAACGTGCCTCGACCCCAACTACCGTTTAGATATGGCACTATTAGCTGTGTACCATCCCATGATACACTAGCATCCAAGGCATCCACTAAGATAGATTCATACCCCATATGGCGTCCCTGTACAGAGCCATTTAGTTTTGAAATAGAACCTTGTTTTCCCTCAATGGCTAAGGAACCACTTACTGTGCCCTGTATAGAAGGTAATCCCTCAAGAGGCAATCCATACAAAGATACATTCTGTACCTCTACTTGTGCTGAGAAATCTTCTGTATCCACATGGTAGGATCCAGTTCCAGTTACGATTCCTCCTTGAGTAGTCAGTTCTGCATCTCCCACATGTATTACTTGGTCGCCATAAGAAAGATGGGCTTTCCCACGATTCACCGTAATTCCTTCATAGGCAATATCTCGCAGCTCTACATCTCCACTGGCTTTTACATTCGACACAGGACCTGTTAGGAGTGCATCTGCCGTAATATATCCTGTCATCGGCAGTTGATCAAACGAGGATAGATTCCATTCTTTCAATCCTACATTGACATGTAATGTAGGGTCTTCATCAAAGATATGATGTACAGTACCATTGACACGAAGGTGTTCTTCATTCACATTAGTCTCGATTCCGTCCAGGAATAACACGTCTCCATGGATTTGGAGTTTTCCCTTTCCCGAGGTTAATCGATAACCTTGAAGAGTTGTCCCCACGTTTTGGAAGGAAAGTCCACCTTCCCCATACCAGAAGCCACCACGTTGTTGCATCGTCAACGCTACATCTGTTAGCTCACCAGTTATAGAACCTACCGTATTAGGTAAGGAGATTCGACTCACAATAGGAGCCATATCCAAATGCGGAGTTTCCACATAGAACGATCGATTGCCACTGTCATCCAAGGCCCATTGTATCTTAGAATGAATTTGGTCCTTTCCTATATAAGCATCCACGACTCCATCTAGCATATGTCCACCATCACCTAGGACAGTCACATTCACATCTGATAATAGCAATGGTTCTGCCTGAGGCAAGACTAAGGACACAGTCCCATTCTCTAATCGCACCAGTCCACTAAATTGACTAGGACTATCTGACTCTCGCTCTTTTACTAACTGTAGTACATTCCATTGTCCGTGCTCATCTTGCACCACATTCACATGCGGTGAACTGATAGTAATCGTACCGACTAAGGCATCTGGTGATACCTGTCCAAAAGGATATTGCAATACCTTAAGCCATTGAATAGATACCGTCAACGCATCTGCGGTAAGTACATGTTGTCCTCTCACATCGTCTACGATGAGGTCTTTCATTTGAACGGAACCATCCCAATTAATGTGAAATGTTGAATAGGAAACAGTTCCATTCAGTGCTGTATGTAATTGTTCTTGCACATAAGGTCCTACATAGGTTTCACTCAGTGGTTGTAAGCCGAATCCAACACCTACTATACATCCACTCAGTACAATACCTAGTATCCAGTGTTTCCTCTTCATGATTCACCTCATATTGGTATAATCACTATCCTTGATTAACAAATTTTACGCCACTGCCTACAGCAGCTACTACGGGAATACCCATAGCTTTTTCTAAGGTAGCCATGCTTAAGTTGTAGTTATATAGAGCATCTACATAATTATTACGCGCAGTAGCTAAGGCTGTTTCCGCATCAAGCACATCCACATTCGTGCCTACTCCAGAACGATAACGCAATGTTTTGATACGAAAATCCTCTTGTCCCGCTTCTACTGCGGCATGTGTACTTTGAATTTTTTGTTCTGCCGCTTTTAAATTTAAGTACGCCTCTTGCACTTGTAACTCTACCGTATCAATCGTTTGTGCGTAAGCCTCTTTCGCTTTCTCTAAGTTTGCTTTGGCATTACTTACATTGGCTTTCGATTGGCCACCATCCCACAAATTCCAAGATAAGGTAGCGCCTACGGACCAATTTTTGTTATCGTTACCAGCCCAATGTGTACCATTCATAGCACGGCTAGCACTTGCATTCACTACCGGAATATCGGAGGCATCCACACGGCTTACATTTTCTTCGGCAGACTTCACAGCCATTGCTGCTTGTACAATCGTTCCACGATGTGCCACCCCATAAGATTTAGCAGATTCCAATGAAATACCATATGGTACATAGGTTAATTCCTTATCGGCTGTTACGATTGGTATCGACACTGGCAATCCTACATGATTATTAAACTTTGCTTCTGCTAAGCTAGCTGCATTTTTCGCTTCTACTAAGGTAGTTTTGGCATTGGCTAATCTTGTATTTGTTGCCAATACATCAGATTTAGATACAATACCTACTTGATATTGTAAATTTGCATTTTTCAAATGTTCTTCATAGTCACGAACTGTTTGTTCTGCTACACTCACTTTATTGCGAGACATAATAAGGGATAAGTAATTCGTTGTAGCCGTTAATTTCGCTGTTTGTGCTGCTTCTGTTAAGGCAGCACCGCTACCATCCCTGTTGTATTTAGCCACTTCAATTTGCGCACCTAAGGCACGATTAAACAGAGATACATCTAGCTTTAATGCGTGAGAAAAAGTATTAGTTTTTTTTACCTCAGTGTCTGTATGGTCTGCCTTATACAGATAGGATACAGACGGATTTCTACCGCTAGTAGCAACCCCTACTTGCGCCGCTGCCGCTTCATACTCCCATTGAGATTGATGTAAAGATCTATTATTTTGTAATGCTAAGGCAATAGATTGTGGCAAAGTCACAGTCACAGCCTGTCCTTTTGCCTGTACTTGGCTTTGGTAGGCCTTCGTCATCATTGCTGCTTGAGCAGTCGCCTTTTGTTGAAAATCCACTAATTTCACTGTATCTGTCTGCGGTGCTGACGCTCCTACTATACATGCATACGCTGCCAACATCGCTGCCACTGTCATTATTTTTGTATTCATTGGGTCCTCCTAAAATGTCTTTCTTAGCCCAAAATAATTCTCACGTGTATGGTCATGTCCGTACCAAGTCCATTGACCTACTGCATAAGTATCTTTCCACAGTTGAATATCTGAACGAATCCTATAGGAACCATGGCGGATGTCAAATAAACTTCCAGATATTGCCAATGGTTTTCCAAATCCAAAATCAGCACCTATACCCAATTTCCCATCAAATAAACCTCCTCGTAGGTATACTTGATCTAGCACTCGTTTCCCATAGGTAAGGTCCACATTAGAACCATTTCCTATATTGGAAATCCCTAAAGTATACATGGCATCGTTATGTATAAGACGCACATCTGCATCGGTACGAACTTTTTTATCTTCTGGGTTGTATAGTACCTCTGCTCCTATTTGCGTCTTAAGATCCGACTTTTTTCCATCCGAACCTGCTTTCACGTCCCCACCGGTAAGACGATTTAGCTTAGTCGTCAATTGTGCCGTATTGTGCAATGTTTCTTTAATGTCTGCAGCGCTTTTTGGATCCGTTACAACCCCTTCCATAGCGCCTGCCATTTTTGAAATGCTGTCAGTAGTAGTTTTTAAATTATTTACAATTTGACGCATTTCTGTACCCGCTTGACCGTCTACATTAAATTGCTTCATATTCACATCCATTTGATTCGTCAGGGATTCCATATTTCGCGTAATCCCCACCATATTGGTTGTTAAGGCAGAAATATTATCGCTATTATTGGCTAGCATAGCATTCATTTGGGCTGTTAAATTTGCTGTATTTTGAGCAATTAATTCCGTAGATTGCAAAGCATTTCGTAAAGCACTTTGTGTTTTTTCATCCCCAATAATACCGTTCATAGATTGCAATGTGGTGGTAGCTGCTTCCATCAATTTCGTGGCTTGTGCCATCGTTTTATCGATTTCACTTTTTCCATCCCCTGTGATGAACGCACCATCATCTAAATATAAGGTACTACGACCTGGCGTAATTTGGATAAATTTATCCCCTAAAATACCATCGCTTTCCATAGTAAAAGCAGAATCTGTAGGAATCTTTACATCTTTATCAATGTCCATAGACACGGTAATTCCTTTATCAGTGACTTGCATAGATTTGATTTTCCCTACTTTCACCCCTGAAAAACGCACGGTATTACCTTCTTTCAGCCCCGTTACGGATTGAAAATTCCCTGTAATATGCATAGTAGGCGCTGCAAAAATATCAAATCGTCCCAAGAACACAATACATATAGCAAATAAGACTATCCCCGCTACCGTAAATAGGCCTACCTTTGCCTCTGTTGTCCACTTCATGGCTTATCTCCTTCTTCTTATATCACTGCTTTTACAGATTTACGTCCCTCAATAAATTGTTGTACCTTCGGATTCTTAGAATGTCTAAAGTCTTCCGTTGGTGATACTTCAATAAACTTTCCTGTATCTAACAACGCAATGCGATCAGCCACAAAAAAAGCAGAATTCATATCGTGAGTGACCACGATGGAACTACATTGTAAATGAGATTGCATACTTCGTATTAATCGACTGATCGTTCCCGATGTAATCGGATCTAACCCTGATGTCGGTTCATCATAGAGGATAATATTAGGATTTAAAGCAATGGCCCGAGCTAAACTAATCCGTTTTTTCATACCTCCTGACAACTCACTAGGCATATAGTGCTCCGTTTTTGGTAGTCCTACCATACGCAACTTTCTGGCTACTGTGCGCTGAATTTCCTCTTCACTCATAGTGGTATGTTGACGCAAGCCAAAGGCCACATTCTCGCCAACACTCATGGAGTCAAATAAGGCAGAATATTGAAAGACCATCCCCATGGTTTGTCGTAATTTGTCGAATTCATTCTCATCAATTTTCGTAATATCTACTCCATCGACTAAAATAGTACCACTGGTAGGTCGTAACAATCCAATAATCAATTTAAGCAAGGTACTTTTACCTGCTCCAGATCCTCCTAAAATAGCTAAGGTTTCTCCATCCTGGATAGTTAAATCTACATGGTCTAAAATCATTCTATTCTCATAGGATAGGACCACATTTTGTAATTCAATCATAGGTCCTCCTAGAATAATAACACCGATAAAAAGTAATTTAATATAAAGACTAATATGATACTTGTCACTACAGAACTTGTCGTCGCATACCCAACAGCAGTGGCACCCATATCTGTATACATGCCTTTATAGGATCCCACTAAGGCAATGACAGCACCAAATACGCAGGATTTAATTAATCCATACGTCAAATCAGATAAAATCGCAAAAATTTGAATAGAATCTAAATAGGTAGCACCTGCTAACCCTTTTACTACTGTAGCTACTAAATAACCGCCACCAGTCCCAATAAGAACACCATAAAATGTTAGGATGGGCACCATAATCATACAAGCCACGACACGAGGTACCACAAGATATCCAATAGGGTTCACTGCCATCACCTTCAAGGCGTCGATTTGCTCAGTGACCTTCATCGTTCCTAGCTCTGCTGTGATAGCCGCGCCCACACGACCGGCTAATACAACGCCTACTAAAACTGGGCCTAATTCACGTCCCATGGCAATAGCCATAATGCCGCCTACAGTTCCTTGTGCTCCATAACGAATGAGTACATCCGCTACTTGTAATGTCATAACAGCACCAGCAAAAAACATGGTTAATGACAAGATTGGCAAAGAGTGCACTCCTAAATGCGCCATTTGTTCAATTGTTAGTTTCCAATTTATTTTCGGTAATTGTTCTATGGTCCTCCATAATAACAGCATGGCCTCTCCTATCTGGGATAGGAAAAAGATCATTTTCTTACCAATCCATGTTAACCAAGTCATAGTTCCTCCTGAGTATTTGTATCAACTTTCAGTATATCACAAAACTCTTTGAATGTGCAGTAGTACCATAGGAGTTTTCAAAAATAAGAGCAGGAAATGATGATGTATCACTTCCCGCTCTCTTCAGATGAACCTATTTATTTTTCTGTTGGTCTGACTCTTCTGCTTTTGCTTTCTCCACTAATTTTGAAAGCTTTTCTTTCATTCGTTTCTTACGCAAATGATCCCGATCTTTTTTATCCACTACCTGCACAGTAAACTGTCCATCACCTAAGACGACGTAATCCACTACCACTCGTGTAGCTTCATTTTTTTCTTTTTCGTCGTCATCAGATGCTTTCAAACCTTTTTTATGTTTTCCTCCATTTGGTAGCGCATCCTCATCAAAATCATCACTATCTGTTTCTAGTCGTTGCTTTTTCACCTTGTCGCCAGATTCTTCAACCATACTAATATCATCAGCTAAAAATTCTGCTACAATTTGGTTATTTTGGTCATCTTCACTTAACTCTTTAAAATAGTCTTCAAAAGTTTTAGGTACTTTCAATCGTTGTACAATTTCATCTGTCAAATTGTATTTTTGTTTTTCAAATAAATATGGTAACGGAATCTCTCCGCCTCCACGAACTTCTAATGTGTAAGTCCCTAATTTTTGATCTTCTGGCACTTTAAAGATAATTTCTCGTTGAATCTTTCCTTCGCGGTAAGCTTGTAAGTTTGCTGTAATCACAATATTATCTCCTGGAGAAACAACGACTTGGTCCGCACTAGCATCGATGATTGTAGCGGTTCGTTTTGCTTCTTCCACTTGTACATCTACTTGAATATCACGAATTTCATAGTCTTTGAAAGCATTGTTCATCAAACTTTCCACAATATCAAATAATTCATCGATAGATTTTTCCGACACTGAGCTACTAGAGTAGATCATATTACGTCGCTCTAAGGTAGGCAATTTAGGATCCACTGGGGTAATCTTAATATTAATTTTAGCTGTGCCACCGCCTACACGATCCAATGTTCTATTTAACAAACTATAGACAGATGTAGCCACTAACGTTGGGGTCAGATTAGGAGATTCAACGACAGTGACTGCTGCGTTCCGTTCTACACCACGATCTAAATCGCGTAAATTCATCCGTACAGGAACACCTTTCCCAAATACGCCAACAGTACCAGCTATCCCTGCCCCGCGATCTTCTGTGATGACGCCCACTTCTCGGCCTAAGGAACCTAATTTAAAACCAGAGTCTATACTTTTTACGACAGTAAAAATACTAGAGTTATTCATGAAATAACCGGTAGAGCCTCGTTTATCGAATGGATGACCAAAGGCAACCACTTTATCCTTATCTACATAGGTAACGGTGCCTACGGCGCCCATCTTTAAATCACCTTTTACAAGTAGTGCTGCTATAGAACCACCAGGTACCATCGGTTTCACAATATCATCGGTGCTATCACTAGCCGTAGCATATCCTTTATAACCAAAGTCTTTAAATTTAGTTCCCAAATATGACAAAGATGCTTCATCATAGCCATCTGCCATTAATGGAGTCCCCAAAGGTATTAACTGGGTATCCTTCCAAGGATTCGGTAAATCTTTTTGGTATTTCTCATCCCATAGTTTTACCATTTGTTCGATCGGTGTAACCATTCCCAAGGTACCATCTGTAAATCCCCAACCATAGGCAACAGCACCTACCAATTTGCCATCAATGTATACGGGACTACCACTCATTCCATGAACAATACCACCAGATGCATCTATAACCGGTCCAGATACTTTCACTAAGATAAGATCTCCTGATGGGCCATGTTGTTTCATGATACCTAGAACTTCGACCTTAAAGGAATCAATCTTGTCCCCTTGTACCACCGTATCTGCATGACCTACCATGCCACGGTGTAAATCTTCTACTTTCATAAACTCTATTGCATGAGCACTTGTAAAAGTAGCCCCACACAATAAGAGCGCCAGCACACCCTTACTGTACCGACGCCAAAAACGATGTAATTTCATCTATATCGCCTCTTCTTATTGATTATTAATAATTAATCATTAATTATTTATCACTGTTACTATTTGACCACGTTCCACGGAAGCACCTGGTTCCACAGAAACTGATTGCACCACGCCATTCACTGTAGCACGGGATGCCACCATAGGTCCCCCTAATGTTTGCACTGTTAACAATGGGTCTCCTTCTTTTACAGAAGTCCCTACGCTGACTACAGACACTACTTCACCAGATAAAACAGTTTCATGATTCACTGGTGCAGCTTGTGCTGTAGTTGTCACAAAGAATGCTGCTAACAAAGCCCCCAAACTATATAGAAAAACTTTTTTCATATATATACACCTCCTACATCTTTCTTCCATGTACAGTATATCATACTTACAAGAGTTAGAACAATTAATTCCTAGTAAACTAGTATTAGTATCCACTATATTCTTCTTACTATCTATAGTATATATCCCATATATGAAAGAATCATGAATATACGTATATACCTATCGTAATTCTTCTAATGTATCTCGTAACTGGTTCAACTCAGACAAAGCTTTCCCCGTACCTAATATAACAGAGTATCGAGGGTGTTCTACTACATAGGCGGGACGTCCCGTTTTTTCTGTAATCATACGGTCTAAACCACGAAGTAAAGAACCACCGCCGGTCAAGATAATGCCATGATCATTAATTTGCGCTAATAACTCAGGTGGCGTCTTTTCTAAAATACAAATAATACCTTCCACAATATCTTGCACAGGTCTATCCAAAGCAAACTTCATATCTTTTGAAGTAATTTCCACGGCACGCGGCAATCCTGTTACACTATGCCGTCCTCTAACGATAGCACGTTCCTCGCCAGACCTTGGATCTACCGTCCCCACTTCAATTTTTAGGTCTTCTGCCGTCAAAGGTCCTATAAGGATCTTTTTCTTACGCTTCATGTATTGTAGTAACGCTTCATCAAAGGTATCACTGCCGATACGCAAGCTTTCACTGACCACCACACCAGAATCACAAATCACGGCAATATCCGTTGTGCCACCACCGATATCGACCACCATAGCACCCACTTGGTCGGCCTTATCTAATCCCGTACCAATAGCAGCTGCCAATGGCTCTTCCATGAGTACAATTTTCCGAGCCCCAGCTTGTAATAACACTTCTAACACGGCCCGCTTTTCTACTGGCGTAATACTGGATGGAACACAAGCTATAATGCGAGAACGAATTAGACCAGATACGGGGGCTACACGGCGAATAAAATGACGTAGCATATATGCCGTTGTATCATAGTCAGCAATAACGCCTCCTTTTAAAGGCTGAATGACTTCGATGCCCTCTGGAGTTCTACCTAATATGTCCCGTGCTTCATGACCTATGGCAATCACTTCTCTAGTCTTTGTATCGCAAGCCACAAATCCTGGCTCATCTAGAACAATACCTCGACCTTTGACATACATCACTACATTAGTAGTACCCAAATCGATGCCAATATCCGTAGTCCATAAGTGACTCATTTTTTCAAGGAAAGATACAGGGCGACTTTCCCGTTTAAAGGATGTTTGTTTAGTAGTCGTTCCTATTGGTTTTCTACGTACACGACGTTGTTTCCGTCTATCCTCTTTTGTGTGAGGTTCTTTTTGCTTACTCGTCCACCCGAACAATGTTAGCACCTATTCCTTTTAATTTTGCCACTAAATTATCATAGCCACGATCGATGTGTGTTAATTGGCCTACTTTAGTCACGCCAGAGGCTGCTAACCCTGCACACACTAAGGCAGCACCACAGCGTAAATCAGTAGCTTCCACTTCAGCGCCTACCAATTGTTCCACACCAGTGACAATTGCTTTACGATCGTCTACTTCGATAGAGGCACCCATCTTTTTCAACTCGTCCACATGCATAAAACGATTTTCAAAAACCGTTTCCATTACAGTACTTGTGCCCTTTGCAATGGTCGTCATCGCCATAAATTGGGCTTGCATATCTGTAGGGAATCCTGGATACGGCAAAGTTTTGATAGATGTTGCTTTCAATTGTCCATTACTAATGACACGAATACCATCCACATCTTCCTCTACAGTAACGCCAGCTTCTTTCAGTTTCGCTACTACAGGCTTCAAATGTTCTGACAGAGCATTTTCTACGTATACATCGCCACCAGCCATAGCTGCTGCAATCAGGTATGTACCAGCTTCAATACGGTCAGGTATCACTGTATGTACAGCGCCTTTCAACTCTTTTACCCCTTCAATACGGATCACATCTGTACCAGCGCCGCGAATATTAGCCCCCATGCTATTCAAGAAAGTAGCTAAGTCAACGATTTCAGGTTCTTCCGCAGCATTTTCAATAATTGTCTTACCTTCTGCAAAAGTAGCCGCCATAATCACATTTTCAGTAGCCCCAACACTTGGGAAGTCTAGATAAATTAAGTTCCCCTTTAAACCTTCTGGAGCTTTTGCTTCTACAAAGTCTTCTCCCATAGTAATGGTAGCCCCTAGTGCTTCAAAGGCTTTTAGATGCAAATCGATAGGACGACTACCAATAGCGCAACCACCTGGTAAGGCAATACGAGCTTCTCCTTTACGGGCCAATAAGGGTCCCATGACCAAAAAGGACGCTCGCATACGACGAACTAAATCATATGGTGCTTCTGTAGCAGAAATTGTAGATGCATCAAAAGTAATATTTTCTCCATCTTTTGTTACTTTCACACCAAGAGATGCAATCACATCACAAATAGTATGAACATCTTCCAAATCTGGAATTTCAAGCAGGGTGCTTGGAGTAGACGCTAATAAAGTCGCTGCAATAATAGGTAGCACTGCATTTTTTGCACTGCTTACACGAATCCGACCTGCTAAAGGCGTACCTCCTTGAATAATAAGCTTTTCCAACTGAATTCCTCCTAATCTTATCTAACCGTGTAACATACAACTATTTTCTATACTTATACTCATCTATTATGTAAGCCTACTTAGTAAATATACACTAAAAAAGGCTATTTATATGGGATAAACATTCTATCTTAGTATACTAAATCTTGTTCGTATATGCAAGAAAAAGACCGTCTTATGACGGTCTTTCCGACGATAGGTATATCCTGTTTTATTTCACTTTCATAGAAAGCTTTTTATCCAATCGATGGATGGTATCAACAAAACGAACAGTTCCCGTTTGATAACGCATTACTACAGAATGAGTGCGAGCGCCACCTGGGAAGTATTTGATAGAAGATAATACATTCCCTTCTGTAATGGCTGTAGCCGAGAAGATCACATCCTCACCACTGACTAAATCATCGATGGTCAAGACCTTGTTCAAATCAGTAATGCCCATTTCATGACAGCGACGAATCTCTTCATCTGTTGCAGGTTTCAAACGAGCCTGCATATCACCACCTGTACATTTTAAAGCAGCTGCGGCTAATACTCCTTCTGGAGCTCCACCAGTACCTACTACCATATGGATACCAGAGCCTTCTAATCCGCATTCCATAGCTGGATTTACGTCACCATCTGTAATTAAACGAATACGAGCTCCTGCAGCGCGGCATTCGTCCATCAACCCTTGGTGACGTTCACGATCTAACATGACTACTGTTAAATCATCAATAGCGCGTTCCATTTTAGCAGCTACACGGCGTAAATTTTCAGTCATGGAAAGGTTCAGGTCGATAACACCTTTGGCACGTGGTCCTACACACAATTTTTCCATGTACATATCTGGAGCATGTAATAAACCACCTTTAGGGGCAATAGCCAATACGGCAATCGCACCATTTTGACCTTTCGCAATTAGATTCGTGCCTTCAATAGGGTCTACGGCGATATCTACTTCTTCCCCACCTGCCCCAACACGTTCACCAATGTACAACATTGGTGCTTCATCAATTTCACCTTCTCCAATCACAACGGTACCAGAAATTGGCACTGTATCGAAGGTTTGGCGCATACCATCAACAGCTAATTGATCTGCTGCATCTTTGGCTCCACGACCACATAAACGACCACTTTTTAATGCCGCTGCTTCTGTAACACGAACAAACTCTAAGGCTAATGTGCGATCCATTTTGATCCTCCCACTTGTGTCTACTATTTATTAGCTGCTTCCCAGTCCGCTAGAAAACGTGCTAACCCTGCATCTGTTAATGGATGTTTCAAGGATTGTTGTAATACGTTAAACGGCACTGTAGCAATGTGTGCCCCTGCTTTGGCACATTGTGTCATATGCATAGGCGTGCGAACGCTAGCTGCAATGATTTCTGTTGAAATATTATGAATCATAAAGATTTCAGCAATATCTTCGATTAATTGGATTCCGTCCATAGAAATATCATCTACACGACCAACAAAAGGACTTACATAGGTAGCACCAGCACGGGCTGCCAATAATGCTTGATTCGCAGAGAAAATTAATGTTACATTCGTCTTAATTCCTTCTTTAGAAAGCACGGATACTGCTTTTAAGCCTTCTGCCGTCATAGGCACTTTAATCACTACATTGTCGCCCAACTTAATTAATTCATGGGCCTCCTTCACCATTTCTGGTGCTGTCGTAGCAATCACCTCTGCACTTACTGGTCCCTCTACAAGATCAGCAATTTGTTGAATCACTTCGTGTAAGTCACGTTTTTCTTTCACGATTAAAGATGGGTTTGTCGTTACCCCTGCAATAAAGCCCATTTCATAGGCTGCTTTAATGTCATCAAAATTAGCTGTATCAATGAAGAATTTCATAGCTGACTCCTTTCTAAGCCTCTGGATGAATATGAGTTAAGCCCCCCATATATGGTTGAAGTGCTGTTGGAATACGTACAGATCCGTCTGCTTCTTGATTATTTTCCAAAATAGCAGCTACTGTACGACCTACAGCTAAACCAGATCCATTTAATGTATGTACAAATTCTGGTTTACCTTTTTGTTCACGACGGAATTTAATATTACCACGACGTGCTTGGAAATCCGTCATGTTAGAGCAAGAAGAAATTTCACGATAGACACCTTGGCTTGGCATCCAAACTTCGATATCGTATGTTTTAGCAGAACCGAATCCCATATCGCCTGTGCACAATGTAATCACACGATGTGGCAATTCTAAGGCTTGTAAAATGCTTTCTGCTTGTGCTGTCAATGTTTCTAATTCTACAAAAGACTCTTCTGGTTTTGCGAATTTTACTAATTCTACTTTATTAAATTGATGTTGGCGAATTAAGCCGCGTGTATCACGGCCAGCAGAACCTGCTTCAGCGCGGAAACAAGCAGTAAATGCTGTGTAATATTTAGGCAATTCATCTGCTGTCAAAATTTCATTGGCATGATAATTTGTCAATGTGACTTCTGCCGTTGGAATTAAGAAATAGTTTTCCCCTTCCACTTTATACATATCTTCAGCAAATTTTGGCAATTGACCTGTATTTGTCAACGTTTCACGAGTGACGATGTACGGTGTCATCATTTCTGTAAAACCAGCTTTGCCATGCATATCTAGCATAAAGTTAATCAATGCCCGTTCTAAGCGAGCACCAATCCCTTTGTAGATAGTGAAACGGGCACCACTTTCTTTGGCAGCTCTTTCAAAATCTAAAATATCTAAGGATTCCCCTAAATCCCAATGAGCTTTTACATCAAAATCAAAGGAACGAGGTATCCCCCAACGACGTTGTTCGATATTTTCATTTTCATCAGCCCCAACTGGTACAGAAGCATCACACATGTTAGGTAACATCAAAGCCACTTGTTGTAATTCTGCTTCTACTTCACGCAATTTAGTATCCAATGCGCCGATTTCATCACCTACACGTTGCATTTCTGCAATTTTGTCATCTGCATTTTCTTTATTGCGTTTCAGTTGACTGATTTCTGCGGTTACTGCATTACGTACTGCTTTCAATTGTTCCACTTCTTGGATGATAGTACGTCTTTCATCATAGAATTTTACAAAACTAGCTAAGTCGCCTGTTGTATGGCGACGATCTAAGTTTTCTTGTACCGTTTCAATATTTTCGCGGACAAATTTTAAATCCAACATAATCCTGACCTCATAGAATTCATTTAAGTACTTAATTAATCTATCTTTAATATTAGCACATTTGCTATTACTTTTCTACCTTAATAGGCATTTACTTAGGCAATTTTCCCTTACCCTCTCTCCATCTCTGAAAGGATAACAAAACAGCGACCAAACTCATTCCTGTTTAGTCGCTGTCCATATACGCATCTCACAGCTTCATGAGACCTACGTATTCATATATTATTCTTCTACTGATTCTTCCTCTTCTGCCTTCACCGGTTCTGGTTTCATAAGAGGGAAAAGTAATACATCACGAATGGATGCAGAGTCTGTTAAGAACATAACTAGACGGTCGACACCGATACCCAAACCTGCAGTTGGTGGTAAACCATATTCTAATGCTGTAACGAAGTCTTCATCCATACGATGCGCTTCATCATCACCTGCTTCACGTTCTTTTAATTGATTTTCAAAACGTTGTTTTTGATCGATTGGATCATTTAACTCGGAGTAGCCATTGGCCAATTCACGACCATAGATAAAGATCTCAAAACGTTCTGTAGTCAATGGTTTCTCGCGATTTTGTTTTGCCAACGGAGAAATTTCAACTGGATGTCCATATACTACAGTTGGTTGCATCAAGTTTTCTTCTACATATTCTTCAAAACATAAATTCATGATTTTACCAATACCATCGGCTTCACCATATTCTACATTTAAGCGGTCTGCAATCGCACGTGCTTCACTCAATGTTTCAATCGCATCAAAATCTTCCCCAGTGTATTGTTTAATACCTTCTTGCATAGTGATACGATTCCATGGTGGAGTCAAATCAATATCCATGCCTTGGTAGTTAATTTTTGTCGTACCTAGTACTTCTTGTGCACAGTAGGAAACAACTCCTTCTGTTAAGGCAATAGCATCTTCAAAGTTACCATAGGCTTGGTAGGATTCCATCATAGTAAATTCTGGATTATGACGGATAGATACACCTTCATTGCGGAAAGAACGGTTAATTTCATATACGCGTTCTAAGCCACCTACAATCAAACGTTTTAAATATAATTCAGGGGAAATACGCATATAGATATCAATGTCTAAGGCATTGTGATGCGTAATGAATGGGCGTGCTGCTGCACCACCTGGAATAGCATGCATCATAGGAGTTTCTACTTCCATGAATTGTTTACTATTTAAATACTCTCTAATTTTTGCTACGATTTTTGTACGTTTTACAAATGTATCACGAACGCTTGGGTTTACGATTAAATCCACATAGCGTTGACGATAGCGAAGTTCAGTATCTTTCAGACCATGCCATTTTTCTGGCAATGGACGAAGCGATTTAGACAATAAAGTCAATTTATTAACTTTCACTGTAATTTCGCCTTTTTGTGTTTTAAACACATGGCCCTCAATACCTACAATATCGCCCATATCAAGCATTTTTACATATTTGTAGTCCTCTTCTCCCATCACATCTTTACGGAAGTATACTTGAATATCGCCAGATAAATCGCGCAAATTAGCGAAGGCTGTTTTACCATGAGAACGAATTGTCATCAATCGACCAGCAATCACAACTGGTTGACCATCAAAATCACGAAATTCATCCTTAATTTGGAGTGCCTTATGTTGAACAACAAATCGTTGTCCAAATGGATAGATATTATCCTCTTCATATTGCGCCAACTTTTCGCGGCGTACCAACATTTGATCGTTTAAATCCAATTGTTCTGGCACATGTTTTTCTTCGCTCATGAGGGGCCTCCTTATACTTCTTTACCCTTATTGAATGCTTAATATTTTAAAACTCACCATACCATCTGGTGTGTTTACTTCTACTTTGTCACCTTTCGCTTTTCCTAAAATCGCAACGCCCACAGGGGATTCATTAGAAATACGATTGTTGAAAGGATCTGCTTCAGAAGAACCTACGATAGTATATTCTAATTCTTCATTAAACTCTTCGTCTAATAAAGTTACTTTACTACCTACTGTCACTGTATCGCCTTTTACATTTTCATCAATGATTTTAGCAGTATTAATTTTATTTTCTAACTCGATGATATGACCCTCGATGAAAGCTTGTTCGTTTTTCGCATCATCATATTCAGAGTTCTCTGAAATATCACCATAGGAAATAGCAATTTTAATACGCTCTGCTACTTCGATACGACGTACAGATTTATAATGATTTAATTCTTCTTCTAGTTTCTTCAACCCTTCGGCTGTAAGTAAGGTTTCTTTTACCTCTGCCATGTATGTCTCTCCATTTCTATTCCTCATATACAGAAAACAGTGCCACATGACACTGCCTCCCTTATGAAAAAGTTACTTAAATTTCTTATTAACAATAGCTATAATTATACTGACTTCTCTTATAAATGTCAATCTAAAAGCCTACCCTGACATACATGTGAATTGACACTATTTTTTATAAACACTTTCATAAATTGCTAAGGCATCCTCAGCGGTTAGATTACTGTATGCAGTCGGATAGCGAACGCAACTGTTCGCAATATGTGGTAACGATTCTTTCGGAATCCCCACTTCTTTTAGTGTAGAGGGAGCCCCTATTTCTTTGAAGTATGCTTCTAAGGCTTCAATACCAGCTAATGCATACTCTGCATCACTCATAATGCCTTGTTCAATGCCCCATACTTCCTTAGCAAATCGCATCAACCGTGGGGTAGCATTAGGTAAAATCCAACGTAAATACGCTGGATGCATGATTGCCAATCCTGCTCCATGCGGAATATCATAAAAAGCTGATAAGGCATGTTCTAAAGCATGCGTCATCCAATCTTGATCTTTACCTAATCCTAAGGAACGATTCAAGGCTAAGGTGGCTCCCCACATAATATTAGAGCGGGCTTCATAATCTTCTAAGTGTTCCATAGATTTCCGGCCATTGCGCACAATGTTTTTAAAGATTCCCTCGATGGCAGAATCTGTTACATTATCATCATCTGGTGTAGACACATATTGTTCCAATAAATGAGACAACATATCTACAATACCATAGGCAACTTGTTCTCTCGGTAACGTATAGGTATACGTAGGATCTAACATAGAAAATTGCGGAAACAGTGCTGGTCCATAACCGCTTAATTTTTTCTGTGTTTCCCAATCCGTGATAACTCCGCCACTATTCATTTCACTACCAGTGGCCGCCATGGTTAAGACCACACCAAATGGCAACGCCTCTGTCACAGGTTGATGTTCTAAAAAGAAAGTTTGCCAAAAGTCAACCGTATCTGGCAACTTGGATCCACCTGCAATAAATTTGGTGCAATCAATGACAGAACCGCCACCAACAGCTAAAATAAAGTCAATGTTATGTTCTTTGCATACAGCAATGCCTTCACACACTTTCGTAGTCCGTGGGTTTGACATAATTCCACTTAACTCAAATACTTCCTTACCTGCTTGTTGTAAGGCTTTTCTCACCGCATCATAGACACCATTCTTTTTAATACTTCCTCCACCATAGGTGAGTAATACTCGTGTGCCATAGTTACTCAATTCAGTAGTCAATGATTCCTTCACACAATCTTTACCAAATACAATTTTGGTTGGATTATGGTACATAAATGATTTCATTCAATCCTCATCTCCTTCCTAGTAACTCCCCCTATCGGTGATAGAATGAATAGGCAATTGTTCTTTCATAGACGGTATCTGCCTTCGTCTTGCTTTCACCATTCATATTGATATCATTCGGTACGAATTGCGGCTCAATGGCAATCCCTGCATGACTGCCATAATGACGATCTCGACCATCTTCGTTTAACCAATTTCCTGTATACACCTGAAAGTGTGGCGCATCTGTATGGAATACTGCTGTTACATCCTTACCTTGTAACACCGCAAAAGGTACAATAGATTCCATCGTACTCGTTCCCTCTATTGGAGCCGTTACAAAATCATGGTCATAGCCTTTATATTGAATTAGATCCCCAGCATAATAATCCAATGCTTTTTGTAGATCCATCCCCTGTCTAAAGTCAAAGGGCGTTCCTTCCACTGACGCTGGTTCTAGTTGAGGAATTTGGTGGTCTCCAAACGGCATATACTGATGAGAGCCTAATTCTAATACATGGTTTGATAAGTCACCTTCTCCATGCAGATTGAAGTACACATGGTTCGTCAAATTTACAAAGGAATCTTCCGAGGTTGTGTAGGCATAGGTTACTACTAGAGTCTGTTCTACCAATCTGAACACCGCTTCTACATATACATCTCCAGGAAATCCATCTTCTTCAGATGTAATGGAATGCGATAGATGTACCACCGTATCAGAACAATTTTCCTCCACTACATCCCACAAACGATGTCCAATATTTCCTTTGCCACTATGCAGTAAGTTAGGTCCATTATTAGCTTCTAGTTGGTGGACTGTGCCATTCCACGTATAGGTTGCATTGGCAATACGATTCGCCACACGCCCCACAGTGGCTCCCAGTTGACCATGCTTTGTTTCATAGTCTTGTACAGAATCATAACCCAATGCTAAATGACGCTGCAGCACTTTGTCATAGACAGCTACAATAGTGGCACCATAATTACTAATTTGTACTTTCAGTGCATCATTTTCTACTGTATATACATGCGCTTCTTGGCCTGTTTGCACTCGTCCAAAAGATTCTACTTTCATCACAACTCCTAACCGCCGATACGCCACATAGGACGTTCCACTTTTTCAATGGAATCTCCATCATGACTCGCATACCGACCTTGTAACGCTTCTTCAATACAATGCAATATAGCTTGCGGTGTACCACCATGTTCGATAAGCCCACGCAAATCCAAATCTTCATCACGCAACAAGCATAAGCGTAACGAGCCATCCGCAGTAAAACGAATACGATTGCAAGAAGAACAATATTGATTGGACAAAGGGAAAATAAACCCAATTCGTTGTCCATTTGGCAATTGGAAATATTGAGCAGGCCCAAACCCCAATCGTTCTGTAACAAGTTTCAACTCGGATCCTACAATGCGTTCAATCTGAGCCTTCCATTCTGCAAAGGTAGGGACATGATTTTGTTTACCTTGGAACGGCATATATTCAATAAACCGCCACACCACATTCCACTTGTTTCCATAGTACAATAAGGTCTCCACTTCTTTATCAGAAAATGGTGCTTGTACAACGGTATTAATTTTTATATTTTGAAAGCCTGCAGACTTTGAGGCTTCTATACCTCGAAGTACGCCAGCTAATTGTCCATTGCGACCTACCGCTTTGGCAAAGCCTTCCTCTTCCACAGAGTCTAAACTAATATTTAGTCGCTGCACTCCTGCAGTAAATAGACGTGCCGCATGGGTTTCTAAAAGACTACCATTGGTAGTCATAGAAATATCTGAAAACCAGTGCCGTTCCTGTATATGCTCTAGCAGCTCGTATAGATATGGATACAGCAATGGCTCTCCCCCAGTTAAGCGCAAAGCTTTGACTCCGCCTAAGTGCAACGCCTCTAACAGAGGCAACCAAAAACTTGGTGCCAACACAGGCGCCATGGCTTCCGTAATTTCCTGCGGACGACAATAGGCACAGCAGAAATTACACGCTTCCGTTAAGGATATACGGGCATACTCAATGACACGCCCTTGGCTATCACGCATTGACTGGCTCCTCAACAATACGAACTGTGTCGCCTACTTGAATCTTCCCACCTTCTAGAACTCGGCCGAAAATCCCTTGTGTAGGCATAATGCAACTTCCTACTTGTTGCATAATTTCGCAACCTTGATGGCACTCTTTACCGATTTGCGTAACTTCGACAATCGTTTTGCCCAACCCTAATTTAGTACCCACTGGCAATTGAAATAAGGTCAAGCCTTCTACTGTAATATTTTCTGCAAAATCTCCAGGGTTCACATCAGCTCCACTTTTACGCATTAACTCGATACTTTCAATACCAAGTAGGCTTAATTGACGATGCCACGGACCTGCATGAGCATCTCCTTCAATCCCATGATTGACTACTAACTCCGCTTCTGGGATATTTGTTTTCTTTTGTCCTTTTGCTCTACTAATTGAAATAGCAATAATTTTTGCGTCCATTATATCTCCTTAGATTATTATATTCAAAATTACCTATATAGTTCCTATTATAACACGTTTACTTCTTAAAGCTATAACAAAACGCACGTTCGTATCGAAATATAAGTAACCATTATATCTCTTCAAAACGTGCGTTTGTTTTCACCTACCAAGACCCATTGATAGATATTTCTATTCCTTTGTATCTTCTTGACCCAATCCATTAAAAACTACATTTAATACAACTGCTAGAATGCTACCAAAAGTAATACCACTTTTAAAAATAATTTTTGCTGCTGCAGAAAAGTTATGGTAAAACTGTGGCACTGCAATCGGTATCATAGCAACTCCAATACTAAGTGCCACAATCATAAGATTATGATTATTATCATATTCCACCTTTCCTAAGGAACGAATACCACTTGCTATAATCATGCCAAACATGGCGATACCAGCTCCTCCAAGCACTGGACTAGGTATCGATGCTACCACTGCAGCTAATTTAGGAAATAAACCTAAGACCATCAAGATGATTCCTGATGTAGCCACCACAAAGCGGCTCTTTACATTGGTCACCGCAATCAAGCCAATGTTTTGTGCGAAGGCTGTGTAAGGGAAACTATTTAAAATCCCTCCAATACATGTGGATAGGCCATCAGCTTGCAAGCAAGAACTCAATGTTTTCTTGTCTACTTTCTTATCGACGATCTCTCCAATGGCAATGGCATCTCCCGTAGTTTCCACCATGCACACAGTCATAACCACTAGCATGGCTATAATAGAACTCACGTCGAAGCTTGGCATACCGAAGGCAAGTGGCGTTACTAATGCTACCCATTCCGATTGGGACACTTCCGCAAAATGTACCTCTCCTAAGCAGTACGCAATCAGTGTTCCCCCTAAGAGACCCATAAGGACTGATAAATTCCCCAGAAACCCTTTCGCAAATCGATTGACTAGCACGACTATTACCAATGTTAATCCAGCCAACCACATTCTTGTAGGGCTTGCATAATTGGGATCACTGGGTGATACCCCTGCAATCCATGTAACCGCTACTGGCATAAGGCTAATCCCGATAATTGTCACAATAGTACCAGTCACTACTGGCGGAAATAGACGAATGAGTCGACTAAAATAAGGTGCTATTAAAAAGGTAAACAGACCGGCTACAATAATGGCACCATACACAGCAGTCATTCCATGCTCTGATCCGATAATAATCATCGGTGCTACAGAAGCAAAGGTAACACCTTGAATCATAGGAATCCTTGCTCCCACTGGTCCTACACCTAGCGTTTGAATCAATGTGGCAATACCACAAGCAAATAAATCTGCATTAATTAGTCGAATCAAATCCTGTGATGATAACCCCAACGCATTAGCTAAGATAATGGGAACCGCTACTGCCCCTGCATACATTGCCAATACATGTTGTAACCCATAAGATACCAACTTGGATAGGGGTAACATTTCGTCAATTGGATGCACCTGTTTTTGAATTTCACTCATGTCATCTCTCCATTCTTCACCGGAATATTAAGAAGTAATGCTAATCATAATACAATAACATTAAACCACGGCTTATATCATTTGTCAAAAAAATAGCCTACTCTTATTATGAGTAGGCTATTTCATCAGATAGAAATCTTACTTTCTTTTATATTCTTTTATCGTTGGATTATGATCTTTCATCGCGCTTTCCAGTCCAAAGATAACCATTTCATTCATATACGTACGCAATTCATCATTGTGAACCTTCTCAGCATGGCGAGCTAAAATTCCTAGGAACTCTTCTTTATAAGTGTCCACTTCATTCGCTGGCACATAGCGATGACTATTCAAATAATTTTGGTAATCTGCATATAAATTATTTAATACCTTTCTTCCATAGCTGTCTTTTTTCCAACGATGGCTTTCAATGTAAAAGTTTTTCCGTACATTCATATAATATAGTGCATTAGTCACATCCAATTGACCTGCAGAGATAACTTGATGTGTTTGTAATTCAAATAATTGTTTACTATGCTCTTGACCATAATTAGCAAAAGTATCCACTATTTGTTTTACTTCCCAGTTTGGGCTTTCTACAGTAATCTTAGCCTGCATCTCTGTAATGGCTTGCAGTCCTTCTTGCTCTGGTAACATTAATGGATCTTGTGCTGCATACGCTGTTTGACCTAAGGCTATAACACCTACCATAACAACTCCTAGTATCCAACGTTTACTTTGTATTTTCATACAAAACTCCTTTCAACTATTGATTCAAATCTATTCATTTTGATTATATGATATCATTATACAACTTCCAACATTTTTATTCAACATACAATTATCTATCAAAAAGCTGTCATCAATGTATCATGGATGACAGCTCATTACTATTCTTCTGGTACAGTACCTACATGGACCGCTACAATACCGCCTGTGAGCTCAAAATACTTCGCATCTTCTAAGCCTACCTCTTTAAAAATCTGTAAAACACCTTCTTGTCCTACATACCGGTGTAACGATTCTGGAAGCCACGCATACGATGATTGATCATGACTCAATTTCCCCAGTAAGGGCAGAATCTTTTCAAAGTACAAGTAATAGGCTTGTTTAAACCCAAACATAGTAGGTTTAGCTAATTCCAGGGTAACCACTTTGCCCCCTGGTTTAACGACACGCTTCATTTCACGAATCGTTTGCTCAATACTTGGCACATTGCGCAAGGCAAATCCAGATACGGCACCATCAAAGGAATTACTTTCGTAAGGCAAGTCCATAGCATCCCCTTGGATCAAGGTCACACGATCTGTATACCCTTCTTTCTCTAGTCGATTTTGTCCTACCGCCAACATTTCAGGGCTAAAATCAAGTCCTTCCACATGTAAGGATGGAATTTCTTGTAAAGCCGTTTTCGTTAACATACAGGTCCCGCAAGCAATATCAGCCAATCGCATACCTTCTTTTAATTGTAATTGTTCTATGGCAAATCTACGCCATCGTGCATCTTGGTTAAAGCTCAACAAGGTATTCATCACATCATAATGCTTAGCAATATGAGAGAATACATCTTGCACATAGGCCTTTTTATCATCATGTGTTTTAAATTCCACAACATACCTCCAGTTATTTATACCGCTTTTCATTATACACGAATGGATGAGGATATTCCATAATTTGTGATTTTTTTCTCTTGCCAAAAGTATATATTCCGTTTATAATGTCCTTATGTCTTTTATGAGTAGATATTTGTACTCGATTTTAAGTATTTATAAGTATAAGGAGTTTTTATGAGGGCATTATTTCAATTTATCAATAAATTTAGCCTCATTCAGCAAATCTGTGTGGGCCTCTTGATCGGCACTGGTATTGCCGTATGGTCCCCTGAAAATGCTGTGAAGTTATCTTTATTAGGTACCATCTTCGTTGGTGCGCTAAAAGGTGTAGCACCAGTATTAGTATTTTTCTTAGTCATCGCCGCAGTTAGTCGTCATCGCTCTGGTCAAAAAACGGGAATGAAATCTATTATTGTATTATACCTGATTGGAACATTTGCGGCTGCTGCACTTGCTGTAGTAGGTAGTTTCTTATTTCCTACTACCTTGTTATTGACAGCTTCCCCAGCAGATACGGCTCCTCCTAATGGTATTACTGCGGTATTATCTACCTTATTAACAAACATTGTGGAAAATCCTGTGAAAGCTATCTTAGGTGGCAACTACATCGGTATTCTTGGTTGGGCTTTATTATTTGGTTTTGCACTTCGTCATGCAGCCAACGAGACAAAAGATGTAATGGCTTCTATTTCTGATGCTATCACACTAGCTGTGCAATGGATTATTAAATTAGCGCCGCTTGGTATTATGGGACTAGTCGCTCAATCTATCGGTGAAAATGGGTTAGGTGCTTTACTAACTTATGGTAAATTATTATTAGTCCTATTAGGATGTATGTTTGTTGTTGCATTAATTATTAATCCAATTATCGTAGCGACCATGATTAAACGCAATCCATACCCATTAGTATTCCGTTGTCTACGTGAATCTGGTGTCACTGCATTCTTTACTCGTAGTTCTGCTGCAAACATCCCAGTGAATATGGATTTAGCAAAACGATTAGGTATCACTGCTGATACGTATTCTATTTCTATTCCTTTAGGCGCAACTATCAATATGGCTGGTGCGGCGATTACGATTACTGTCATGACATTAGCCGCTGTATCCACATTAGGCATTCAAGTAGATGTGGCAACTGCTATTTTACTTAGTATTATTGCTACCATCTCTGCTTGTGGTGCCTCTGGTGTAGCTGGTGGTTCTCTGCTATTGATTCCACTAGCTTGCTCCCTATTCGGTATTTCCAATGACGTAGCTATGCAAGTCGTAGGTGTTGGTTTCATCATCGGCGTAATCCAAGACTCCACGGAAACAGCCTTGAACTCTTCTACAGATATCTTATTTACAGCTGCTGTAGATTACGCTCGTCACGGATATCCGGCTGACAAAGTATAAAGCTTAATTCATACATAGTGTTTGAAGGCTCTACTTGTTCTTTAATATGGGATGCCCAATAAAATCTGAAATTATATGTAGCTTATAAACGTAAGCACTAACAAGGACTGGTACAACCTGTACCAGTCCTTTTGTTATCTTCTCCATCATAAATTTTGTCTATTTTCCATTACACACCAGTATAGCCATGGACCACATTCGGTTTCACTACAAAGGTTGGTAGTACTGCCTCCACTAATTGACTCAATTTCCGTGAAAGTTCCTCTTTCGAATATTTCACACCATGTGGTACTTGTACGTCAAATCCTATCTTTTTATTATCTACATCGATTCGGATATCGTATAAAGAAAAACTTTCATCATAGGCTTCGATAACTGACACTAGACGTTGTTGTAACGCTAGGGTTTGTTCGTTTACAACGATTGGATCCATATGGATGGTCAGTTTTAACTGTAATTCTTTCAAAGCTTGTCGTTCTACACAGTCAATCATGTTATGGATAGTCATTGCATCTTGTTTTGCATCTACTTCTACGTGGATAGAAGCATACTCATGTCCTGGACCATAATCATGAATCATTAAATCATGAGTTCCTAAAATTCCCGGTTTAGATTCTACAAAATCAGTAATTTCTTGTACTCGCTCTCCTGTAGGTTCAAATCCTAGCAAGCGGTCAGTAGCCTCTTTCAACACCTCAAAGCCCGCTTTTGCAATGATTAGCGCCACGATAAATCCTAAATAGCCATCTACGCTCAACTGGAATATACCACCCAATAATAAGCCAATCGCAATTGCTACGGTCGCCCATACATCGGATAATGCTTCTTTCCCATTAGCACGCAAAATAGGAGAATCAATACGATTACCAACAGACCGCAAAAAGAAAGATAACCAAATCTTTAATACCATAGCTCCCAACATGACAGCCAGTGCAGATAAAGAAAATTCTACTATTTCTGGGTTTACAATGTGTTCTACCGCTTCAATCCCCAATTGGGCAGCCACTACAAAAAGTAATATGGAAAACCCAATAGACAATAGATATTCCATTCGACCATGTCCATATGGATGCTCCGCATCTGCTTTACGCCCAGACAATTTAAAACTCAAAAAGGATACTAAGGAGCCCCCTGCATCAGCTACATTATGGATGGCATCACTAATCATGGCAATGGAGCCAATAAGGAACCCAATGAGTAATTCCCCCAGACAAACTAACACATTGACCACAATACCCATCATACTTGCTATGATACCATATTGTTGGCGTACACTAATATCTTTTACTTCATCTTTATTTTTAACAAATAAACGGATTAATACTTCTGTCATACATACTCCTTTAACAATGTAATACCTATTTACTGAGCTTTACATAGGAATCTTTTTCTGGCTCCCTATACACAGCTTTATATTCTCAATTACTTTCTCATTATATACCTTCATTTCTATTTTATCAACTATATTTTTAATTGAGAATGTGCATTTTCAAAATTGTTATATCCTATGATATATACTCATACAATAGCATATACTTTATTTCTTCTATTATATTTTCTACTTTTAGGCCTATTATTAGGTTCATCCTTCTTACATCAGCCTTATATATAGTAAAATATTTTTTTGTCTTCTTACTTAAGCTATTTCACAAAGTAAAAAAGTGATACCATAAAAAGCTGTAGTGATAGTATCCCCATCACTACAGCTTTATTATATATCTCAATTAATAGATTACCATTTATGTTCGTAGAATACTTGTGTCCACATAGACACTTCCGACAATGTTGGGTGCGGAGCCATAGCCTCCCCAATGGAGATAACAGATTGTGGATCCAAGTACCGTGTCAACCCTTGTGCACGTAGTTCTTTTGTTGTGCTAGAGCCTATTTCTTCATGAACAGGTACTAATTTCACTTCACCACTATTCATTAAATGTACATATGGTTGAAACAAGATAGAGGCTTGTGGTCCCACGATATGAGCCCCTAATAGACGATTCGTAGCTTTGTCAACTACTACTTTGATAAACCCGTCATGTACATCACCTTTATCAATCCCTAGAGCCATCCCTTTAGCAGAATTCGAATAATGATTGATACCAACACCTACATCATAACCAGCTCCCTTTGCTTCCGCCTCTGTCATGCCAATACGGCCTACTTCTGGATAGGTGAAAGTCACCATAGGAATCAAATCATAACGCGCCCAGCGATAGTCTGTTGGAGATGTCGCACGATATAAGTTATGAGAGATAATATCTCCTTCATAGTTGGCACGATGACGGAAAGCAGCATTACCATTTACATCACCTAGTGCATACACGCCTTCTACAGAAGTTTCCAAAAATTCATTAGTTTTAATCCAGCCACCTGGTAATTGCTCAATATGAGTATTTTTTAAGTGTAACTCTTCTACAGACGGCGCAATACCCGTAGCCACTAAAATTTCATCCACACGGATTTCAGACACGTCACCAGTGGTACGGTTTTTCACAGTGATGACTTTATCACCAGCTTCCACACGTACATTGTCACACACAGTGTCTGTCAACACGTTCACGCCGATAGCTTTCATTTCTTCTAAAATATGTGCAGAAATGGCTTCATCTTCTTTTGGCAATAAACGCACATTACGTTGGATCAACGTCACTTCTGTACCCGCTGCGGCAAAAACTCCAGCAAATTCTGTACCAATAGGACCACCACCAAATACAGCTAATCGTTTATATGGTGTTTTTGGGTATTCATTACCAAATAACCTCTCACTGGTAATGTATCCAGCTTCTTCTAAACCATCTACGTGATTCACTTTAGAATGACCACCAGTACCAATGATAATAGTAGGTGCAGTAATTTCCTCAGTTTTTGTACCATCTTGTAATGTTACATATAATACTTTATCATTTACAAACGTAGCCGCTCCATGGTATACATCAGCATTATCAAAGCTTTCATAAAACTCTTTGACCCCTTTGCTTTTATTGATAGCTTTCCATACGCGTTCACTTACTACATCCCAATTTAATGTAGGTGTCGGAGCTTCTACACCGATTTTTTTCCAACCATGACTTTCATGTACCACATCTGCTGCAGTCACCATTACTTTGGTCGGGATGCAACCACGAGTCAAGCAAGTACCACCAAATCCTGTTTTTTCGATAACAGCTACACGTTTACCAGCATTTAGTGCTGCATCAGCCACTAAACTAGCACCACCAGTACCAATTACGATTACATCATATTGTTTCATTTATGTCATCCTTTCTAAACTAATGGATAATCCTTATTCTTTAATATACAGTATATCATATATCGACCATTTTAGATATGAGAATTTTTACTATTTTCCACTAGCGATAGAATCTAATAATTCAATATACGTTTCTTTCGTTAAAGGTGCCTCAAAATGTTCTAGAATCTCTTCTGCCACTTGAGCCTCATCATACAATAAGTCCACAATCGTCATAGCTAAGGCTTGTGCCGTTTTAATATAGGCTACATCTGGAACGGTAATGTTGTATTCTGCACTATGAAGCACCCCTTCAATACATCCTACCCAAGGATGGATGACAGGCATTAAGTGGGATACATCCCCCATATCTGTACTGGCCGTCATATGTACCCGTTGACGTACGTGTTCAGTGCCAAATAATGGCTCTGAGTTAGATCGTAATAAATTGTTCATATCAGGATTATCACGCATTGGTAGATAGCCCGGTAGATCATGAATCACACAAGTAGCACCCACTGCATCTCCACCTGCTTTCAAGGCACGATTCACTCGTTGATTGCCATCTACAATAGCTTGTATGTTAGAAGCGCGCACATAACTTTCTACTTGTACATAATCTGGTACACAATTCACCAAGGTCCCCCCTTGGTTAATAATCGGATGGAAACGGAAATAATCGCTTTCTTTGAAAGTCTCACGAATAGCATGGACCCCCATTACCCCCATCAAAGCTGCATTTAATGCGTTAATTCCTTCATGCGGAGAAGCCGCCGCATGGGCAATTTTACCATGGTATTCAATCAATTTTGCCACAAATCCATTGGAGCTACTACCTAAGTTCATTTCTCCAGTCGGTGTATCCGCTGTTTCCACATGCATTTGCATCGCCATATGAATATCATCAAAGGCACCTTCATAAATAAGCTGTTGTTTACCACCTAAATATTTAATCGTTCCTTTCTCACGCAATGTATTGCGATAATCAACTTCAATCATCTCTTCTGCTGGGACCGCAAATAAAACTACATCCCCACCGAGAGCTTCCATAACACCTTCCGCTTGTAAGCCCATAGCGACTGCAAATAAATTAGCAATTTGCACATTATGTCCACAACAGTGTGCCGCGCCTGTCATAGGATCTGCCTTTGGATGACGATGACATACAATGGCATCTAGTTCACCAATCATGGCTACTGTTTTTTTAGATGTACCGCCCTGCAAGCGTCCTTTCACACCTGTAATCGCATGTCCTGTTGTAAACGGAATCCCTAATTCCGTAAACATATCTTGTACCTTTTGAGATGTTTTATGTTCTTTATATCCCAATTCTGGTTCATCCATAATGGAACTAGCTAATGCACGCAATCGATCTTGACCTGCTACAATAGCATCACACACCCGTTGCTTCACTTCTTCTTTCGTTAACATAATTGGTCTCCTTTTATATTGTATGAAAATACCTTTCACTAAAAGATATTTATGTATAACTCTTGGACTCTATTGTACCATGAAATCAAAAAGAGAGTTGATAGGAAATCATCAACTCTCTTTCATTCGGCTCAACTATAACCTATATGGTTGTATTCAAGTTTAAATCACACCTTGCATATGTAATACAAAGTGAGCCACTGCAGCCGCACAAATAAAAGTGCCTGCCGTTACCGCTAACGCAACTGGAATAATTCTCCAAGATAGACGACGGAATGCTCCTAAATCTTTCCCTAAGGAAAGGCCTGCATAGGCTAATACTGGTGTTGTTGTAGCCAAGAACGTTACTTCTTTTGTTTGTGCAATAATCCATGCTTGTCCTGGCATGACTGGCAAGGAGGCAATGACACCTACTAAAGATACCCAGAAGACCATAGGAAAACGATTGGCTAACGGCAAATAGGAAATAATCGCACCAATAATTGCTAGTCCAGCAATCACAAAGACCCCTACAAGGCTTGGGCCCAATAGATGCTTGCCATCAATGATGTTCCCCACAGCAGTCATAATCGCTGCAATACATATGACAATGACAAATTGTGTAATTTTTTCACTCATAGTCATCTTATTGTCCCTCCTCTGCCAAATCTTGTTCACGTGTACGACCTGTAAAGAAATTATATATTTTTTCCATCACAGGTAAGGATACGAAAATACCAAAGTACACACCTAGTACAGTGGTCAGCAAATTAGCTGCCCCCGCTAAAGCTGCGATTTGCGCTTCATATTCTGGATATACTGCAATAATAGGTGCTGTAGAAGCAGCCATCATGCTAGCACTACCTACGCCGGCACCCATAGCCAAAGCCAATGGATGGAACCAACCCATTTGAGCAAAGAATCCTGCTAGTACAGATGCCCACATAGCACCAATTAATACACCACAAATATACATGCCCATCACGCCACGACCTTCAGGAGAACTAAAACCAAATTTATCGATAATAATCGCTACATTAGGTTCTCGGTCTACAGAGTAACATGCACCTACCGCTTCACGGCGCATTCCAACTAATAACGCTACTGGTAAACCAAATACAATCGTACCAAAGAAATGACCTAACTCTTGTAACATAAGAGCCAATCCAGCAGTAGACAAAATTTCTAAGTTAGGACCAATCCCTAAGCCTACTTTCACCATTAAAAGCATCACTGCAATCCCTAGATAATCAGCAGATTTTTCCATCGTTTCCACCGTTAAAATTTTGAATGATGGAATGGATACAAAAAGCCCCATAATCAACGCATATAAAAGTGGTAAAAATACCACAGCTCCAAATCGTTGGATTCCAATCATTTCTGCAATGATGGTGATCACAAGAGCCAATGCATGTAATTTCCAGTTTTGTAACACTTGCATACAATACCTCCTATACTAATAACTATATGATTTCTTTATTATAGTAAAGTTTAACCTGCATGGTCAATGTGTCATCGATTCCGAATTAGCAAGAAGGTTGCAAAACTAAAATAAGAGGCGAATAGATGTATCTATCTGCCTCTTATGATTAAGTTCTAGTATATTGTTGTATCATGTACCTTATATTTGGCTTATGCGTTTACTAACGCTTTTCCTAATGCTTCACATTGTTCTTTACCGGAATCATCAGGTTCGCCCATTACTGGTAATTTGTCAACTACAACGCCATTAGCACCTTCTACACGACCAGCCCAGTCATCTAACCATGTGCCGCCCCAACCGTAGGACCCGAACAATACTACTTTTTTACCTGCTAATTTAGATTCCAATGCTTCATAGAATGGTGCAAATTCAGCATCTTCTAATTCTTCAGCACCCATGTCAGCGCAACCTAATGCTAATTTTTCATAGCCGGCTGCTTCATCAGCAGTGATTTCAGAAACGGATTTTACTACCACTTCTTGACCAGCATCCGCGATACCTTTACCTACAGCTTCTGCCATTGCAGCTGTGTTACCTGTTCCAGACCAATAAATTACAGCGATCATAATGTTACCTCCTAGCATGCCGTTACGGCAACCAAAGACTCTAAAGATTTTCCTTTATTCAACTGTGCGTGACAGTAGTCACGGCACATTCGAAAACAATGAAATGCGTGCATAGCCGACGCTTGATTTCCATATACCTTCCAGTCACCACAGACTTTATAGCCTGCTCCACGGAATTGAATAAACGCTTTTACATCTTCTAATGGATATCCTAAAAATACACCGATCTCATGAGGGAACACATCGCTCATTTCAATACGTTCGCGCAAATGCAATAACCAATCTGACAATGTTTTATAGGATTCATATCCATAGCCACGTAAAAATGCTAGCACCTCAGGTTGTCTCAAATAGTTCTCGAGCATACGTTCACGAAATACGAGTAATAATTTTCGTTTTTCACAATGGCATAGTTCATAAAAGAACAGGCCTTTTTGATTAAATTTATCATTATACTCATGTGTTTTTTCTACCATTGCAACCCCTAAATGCTGAGGTAATGCAACAAGATTTGCTACTTTAATACCTCGAATTGCGGGCGCACAATGGTAACCGATAATCTGCTCGATGGATTCCATTTGTCGTACCTGCCTTTTTACATAGTTTGGGGAGAACACTTGCTCTCACAGCAAATAGATAATCCGGATATATATCATCTCGAAAGATGAAACAAAATAATGAAAATTATTTCTATTATTATAATACAAATAATCATACTATCTGTCAATAAGTATGAGAAGTTTTTTCATTTAAAAAAGAAAAAGTTGCATTCTTTGTGCTCCTACTATTCCACAGTTTCCTAGAGTTATAGTAGTTCTCAAAGTTTGCAACCTCTTCTTATAATAAGTAATGTAATTCTTTTCTCAGCATTTCATCTTTCACATGGGTTATTATATAGCGCACTTTCGGCGCACCTGTACCATCAGACAGGAGGGCAATTTGTATATACATAGGATATTCTACTTGCCTAAACCATGTATTCACAATGAATTCACCAACATAGATATTTTGTTTCACTTCATGAAATGGAACAACCAATGTAAATGTTTCAGGATGCTCTTTTACATATGTTTCATACTCTTGAATCATATGTAGAGTATATTTAGATTCCCCTGACAATGTAGCAGGATGCCAATCATCTTTTTGTGGGCCAAATCCATAGAGCAAAGTTCCCTCTCCATAACGGGCATAATAATAATTATTACCTTGCTTATCCAATATCTGATGAGATGAACTTGCATCAATTCCAATATCACGCAATCCACTTTCTAATGGTTGTGCTACACCAGAAGAAAGAATAGCACTACTAGACCCTTCCTGTACCAACATTGTAGCTGGCCATTTTATAGATGTCGTATCCACTGCTTCTACGCCAGTCATCATACTTGTCATGAACCAAGAAAGAACTACCGCCAATGAAAGATATGTTATGTTTCTACTCATGGTATTCGCCTAACCTTGTTTCTTTTGCATTTTAGCCCAAGTATCGCGCATACCTACAGTACGATTCATTACAATATGGTCTGGTGTACTATCCTTATCTGTTACAAAATAGCCAGTACGTAAGAAATGATAGTGGTCACCTGCTTGTGTCGTACGGAATGCTGCTTCCCCTTTAGCAGATTTTACTTCTAAGGAGTTTGGATTCAACTGTTGTAAGAAATCTTTACCTGCTGTTTCATCATCTTCAGCTTTTAATAGATAGTCATAAAGACGTACTTCCATATCCACTGCTGTAGATGCCTCTGCCCAATGTAAGATACCTTTCACTTTCTTTTGACATCCTGTGCCAGATTTTGTATCTGGATCGTAGGTACAATGGATTTCAGTGATATTGCCATCAGCATCTTTTACCACAGATTGACATTCAATGATGTAGGCCCCTTTTAAGCGCACTTCTTTACCTGGTGCTAAACGGAAGAATTTTTTCACTGGTTCTTCCATAAAATCACCACGCTCAATGTACACTTCTCGACCAAATGTCACTTCACGTGTGCCCATTGCTTCATTTTCTGTATTATTTTCAATGATAAGTGTTTCTGTTTGTCCTTCTGGGTAATTTGTGATGACAACTTTCACAGGATCTAGCACTGCCATATAGCGTGGTGCTTTTAATTTCAAATCTTCACGAATACAGAACTCTAATAAACCTACCTCTACCATGCTATCGGCTTTAGCTACGCCAATACGTTCACAGAAATCACGAATGGACTCTGGTGTATAGCCACGACGACGCAAACCAGAAATTGTCGGCATACGAGGGTCATCCCAACCACTCACAAGATTCAACTCAACTAATTGGCGCAATTTACGTTTACTCATGACCATATTTGTTACATTTAAGCGAGCAAATTCGATCTGTTTTGGTTTTTCTGCATCTTCCCACTCTTCTAATACCCAATTGTATAAAGGACGATGTACTTCAAACTCTAATGTACATACGGAATGAGTAATCCGTTCTATCGCATCAGATACCGGATGGGCATAGTCATACATAGGATAAATATTCCATTCAGAACCTGTTCTGTGATGATCTGCATGTAAAATACGATACAACACAGGGTCGCGCATGACGATATTAGGGTCCGCCATATCAATTTTAGCACGTAATACTTTTTCCCCATCTTTATATTTACCTTCTTTCATTTCTTGAAAGAGTCGCAAATTTTCTTCTACGCTACGATCACGATAGGGACTATTCGTACCAGGTGTTGTAAAATCACCACGAGTGGCACGAATTTCTTCTGGTGTTTGATCATCTACATAGGCTTTACCTTTTTTAATCAACACTTGAGCATATTCATATAGTTTACCGAAATAGTCAGATGCATAATGTACATCCCCATACCACTCAAATCCTAACCATTTTACATCTTCTTCAATGGATTCTACATATTCCACATCTTCCTTAACCGGATTCGTATCATCAAAACGCAAGTTTGTTAAGCCTTGGTAGGATTTACCCAACCCAAAGTTAAGGCAAATAGATTTTGCATGACCAATGTGCAAATACCCATTTGGCTCTGGAGGGAATCGTGTATGAACACGTTTTCCATAGGTATTTTCTTCATTATCTGTATTAATAATCGCTTCAATAAAATTAATAGTTTGAGGCGTTGTTTCTTCCGTACTCATCATCGTCTCTTTCGATTCCATGTGATTCTTCCTCTCTTATATTGATTATACACAAGTGCAAGTCCCGCACATTCTCTTTATTATACCACAGGAACAGCTATGTTTCATCGATTTCCTGCGAATCCTATCATTTCTCACCGCCGCTGTTAAATTATAATAACCTACTCTTCAGTCTCCTTATAATTGACACTTTCATTAACACAAGTCAACAGTGGTTTACCATGCACACCAGCAATTAAATTATTCGCTGTAAGCATAGCCATTTCCTTACGAGTACGATCTGTGAAAGATCCAATATGTGGCACCACTAAACATTTGCCTGTTTTAAGTAAAGGATGATCTGCTCCAATTGGTTCAGGATCTACTACATCAAGAGCCGCATAGTCAATTTGCCCCGTTTCTAGAGCGGTTACTAATGCATCTGTATCTACAATCTTCCCACGCCCAACATTGACGAATAAAGCGGTCTCTTTCATCATTTCAAAGGCTTCTGCATCAATTAAATGATATGTTTCCTCGGTCAATGGAGCCATTACCAAAATGATATCGCTAGTAGTGAGCAATTTGCCTAATGACACATAGGTGGTCATAAGCAAGCTATCATCATTGCGACGATGACGATTATGATATTGTACGGTCATTCCGAAGGCACGTGCTCTACGAGATACAGACACACCAATCTTACCCATGCCAATAATACCCAACGTCATACGGCTCAAATCTTTTCCTTTAATATTGGATGGTCTCTCCAGCCATTTACCATCTTTCACAAATTGGGCATTTTCATAAATTCTACGGTTTGCTGCTGCCATCAATGTAAAAGCCAACTCTGCCGTTGTCTCTGTTAATACATCAGGCGTATTGCCATAAGGAATATTTCGTGCTGTTAGCGCATCTATATCAATATTATCATACCCTACAGAGGCTTGAGCAATGACCTTTAAGTTAGGCGCATCCTTCACTAAATCCTCATCCACTGTAAAATGGTTAATACTCCATAAACCATCTGCTTCACGCAACCACTCTTTTAATAATTCTTTAGGCATTTTTTCTTTTTCTGTCCACTGGCGTACTGTCACATGCTCGCTCAAATAAGCCACTGCATCTTTACGTACCAATCCTGGTACTACTACAACAGGTTTATTCATAACTCAACCCCACTTTCACTTATCTTATCTATTTATATACTATAAAAATATAATCTATAAGGTGCTCATCCTTTAACTGTCAATCAGTAGAACTCCTTCCTGTAAATTATATCATATCTATCTTTGACAATAAAAAAGGCTCTTTGTCAAATGTGGGGGCTACTCATATAAAAAGTTCTTAGCACTAGCTATTCAAATAGCTAGTGCTATTCTTTTTGCTTAATAGAAGTATACGAACTCTAAAGCGTTCAAAATGACGCAACCCATAACTTATTCTCTTTAATACTTTAATGTTATTATTACATCCTTCTGTAAACCC
>NZ_RQVN01000017.1 GCF_003992135.1 Veillonella sp. VA142
TATACCAATGAAAAGGGTCCTTCGGGACCCTTTTGCCTATTAAAAATATAAAAAATAGAGGAAAGTTGATACTTTTTGATCAACTTTCCTCTATTTTATTTGTGGGCTATTTTGTTACAGCCCCAAGAACTTTTTATATGAGTAGCCCCCACATTTGACAAAGAGCCTTTTTTCTTTTTTGTTTGATGTGGGAAGTAACAAAGGTTCTATAATAAATATTAATTGTATATTGTCATATAGTGCTAAAAATTAGTTAGTTGATAAAAGTTTTCTATAGGTATATACTGTATACTATAGATTACATTGAGATAAAAATGTAGGAGAAGAGAAAATGAGAGTGAAGAATAAAAAATTGTTACTATGTATCCTAGCTGCGTTACCACTAATCGCTAGGGGTGAAGATTATACAGTCAATACAGTGACTCGAAATGATTGGAAAACGGTGGATACGATTTCCCTCGGCGAGACATTAGCTGCGAATGGGGGCACTATTACTGAAAATAGTGCTACAAACATTAAGTATGAGTATAAGTATGCTGATGGCACTATCTTAGGGACGAAAAGTAAGTATATAAAGGGTGGCAGTACAGTTAATGAAATTATCACAAATCGAAATATGACTGCTGCCAATGACATTCGAACAAAACCGACTACGGAAACGACAATGGCATCGGATGGGACGATTCATTTCATTCATGTAGATGATGGAACTCCGATTGATTGGCAAGATGGCATTCATGTATATAATTCGAATGGAAAATTAGTAGATCGGTCTGAAACGATATTAAACTTGGATGCTAATACTAATTTTAATATCAGAACACATGCACAATATAACGGTAGATACTATCCAATTTATAATGTTGTAAAAGTGGTAGGAGAGGGAACAGGTAGTTATGTTACAAAACCAGTATCTACAGTGAACTTTCTTAAAAAAGTAAATCTGGATTCTCGTATTCAAACAGTAAATCCTGGGAACTTAAAATTTTATGAAAAACGAGTAAACCTCTTTTTTAACCAAACCAATCAGGGTGGAGAAAGTCATGTACACTTTCATGATGATATAACGATGAATACAGAGTCTACCACCGATAATTTAGATATTGCCGCTTTTCGGATTGAAAATAACGGAGAAAATCGATATCGTACAGTTTCCACAAGGGATAGTATCGATCCAGAACAAGGTGCATCTACCATTACCTTCGATGGAAATGTAACAAGTACTATGTCTGGAAATACCAATACAGGTATGGAATTGGTATCAAACACGAACTATCATGGGGGCGTTCATGTAGAGGCAAATGAAGGTAAGAGTTTTACATCAACTATTGTAAATAAATCGACGGCTAATACCAATAATATGTTTCAGATCAATACAGATACTAAGAACCATGGACTTAGCGTGTTTACTTTCAAGGGGAATTCTGATTTCATAACCAATACATCTAGTGGTACTACTTGGGGTATGTATATGAATGCAGATTCAAATGGCGAAAACCGATTGACTCTTGCAGGAGCAAATAATAATATTTCTACAACAGGGAAAGATTACGTATATGGTATAGAAGTATCCGCTAGTATCAATGATGAGAGTGGTAAGGAATACAGTAACATAGGTAAAGGGAAAAATCTTTTAGCATTAGATCATACAACGGTTACAACAGAGTCCATTTCTACTGGTAGGCCATGGGTATATGGCATTAAGTCTAGTGCTATCGACGGGGAAAATACCTTGCGATTACATGATAGTCATGTTAGGACAGCGTCTAACTTTGCAGCTCGTAGTATAGATGTTAGAGATGAAAATAAAGGTATAACGCATATCGATCTAACTGGTACGAAAATCGATACTAAAGGTAGTTATGCGTATGGCATTAATCTATTGAGTTCAGATACAGTTGGCTCAGGTGAAAGCTCCATTCATTGGTCAGGCGATAATCAAATTCATACAGAGGCGGTTGCCAATGGATACGGTATTCGCATTGAGAAAGATAAAGCTAATACAGGCAATGGTACAACACTTTCATCTGATGCCGATTCTACATTGGCAATTAGAGTAGACACAGAGAAATCTGGTACTGGCATTTCACAAATACACCTCGATCCTAATAATAAAACGAATACTACCTTCAATGGTGATGTATCTATCACTATGCGCGGTAATGGACAATCTAAAGTAGCTGTGTTGGCAAAAACGGACGGTGAAGGTACTAGTGACACGTCATCAAATACTATTACTTTCAACAAGAAATTAACTATTGATGAGAACCCAACAGATCCAGCTCTTGTATCGTCAGGGACGAACACGACTATTACTGTTTCAGGAAAAGATACCACAACGATTTTAGGCAATGTTTTTACAGCTAACAAAGGCACTGTGAATCTAAACCTGTTAACAAAAGACTCCTATCTAATCGGTAAAGCAGATCATAATGACTCTGGTAATATCCATATGAAAGTTGATAACTCCAGTTATTGGGAAATGACTGATGATTCCAAGATAAATACTCTCTCCTTATCCAATGCAGGGGAAGTAAGATTCGGCGATACAGAAGTTCCTTTAACATTGACGGTGGATAGTATCACAGGTTCTAATGGTATACTACATATGGGTGGTAACGTAAGCTCCGGAAAAACTGACTTGTTACGAATTACACATAGTAGTGAAGGGGAACATGGTATTTATTTCCGCAATATGGCAGATTCAAAATCTACAGGCACAGAAGTGCTTAAACTTGTGGAGAGTTTAGGGAAAGAAGAAGACCATACAGCTGTATTTTCGTTGAGAAATGAATCGAATAACGTGCCAGTTCCTACGGATGATACAAAACCTAACAATGTGAAAGCTGTCATTGAAAAAGGGGCGTACTTATATACATTAGGTAGAGCCACTGACTCTAAAATTGTTGCTATTAATGACACTAATAAAAATAACTGGTATTTATTCCCTATGGAAGAAGATGGAAAAGGTAAACTAACGCCTGGTGCAAAAGCAAGTATGCAATACAACCATTTACTGTATAATATGCAACTTGGTACCATTGAAACCTTGGTACAACGCTTAGGGGAGATTCACCTTCATAAAGATATAGAACGATCTAATGATGTGTGGGCTAAGTATGTAAGTGGTAAGTATGAAGGACTCGAAGGTTCTGGGTACCATCAGCGATATTGGGGCATTAAAGGTGGTTATGATTGGGTGCACCCGAGAGAGAAATGGATCCATTATAGTGGATACATGCTTGGTATGATTCGCTCACATGCTAATATATACGCACAGCAAGGCCATGCACAGATGTCTGGCAGTGAAATAGGCTATTATTCTACTCGATTATACAAAGATAGCAATTTCTATGTAGATTTAGTGGGTAAACTTAGACGTTATAGCGGTCAGTTTGAGTTAGTGAATGATTCTAAAGAGACCGTTAAAGCTAGCAATATAAATGCTATGTCATACTTAGTATCAGCAGAACTGGGTAGACGTATCTATGTCAAAGAAGGGGAGCGTAAGGGGTTATTTATTGAACCAGAAGTTCAGCTTACCTACCAAAAAACAAATGGATATGGAGTGCAGGTATCTAATGGATTACATGCCCAAGTAGATCCTTTACGTAGTTTAATTGGTCGAATTGGTTTTAGGGCAGGTGTGGATCGTTTTAATAGAACTTCTTTTAACCCATATTTAAAACTAATGTATGAAAAAGAATTTTTAGATAGTGGCTATGTAATGTTTAATGAAAGTAGTCGCTTACATATATCTTATAAAGGTCATTGGATTACCTATGGTATTGGGCTATCCTATATGAATAAGGCTAGAACAGAGCAAGCCTATATAGAATTACAAGCCTCTACTAGAGATAGAGTAAGACAACAATGGCAATTGAATTTAGGATTGCGGCATACATTCTAGTTTGAATGGGCAAAAAATGGGCAAAATTACTTAAACTATACGAACACTTACGAACATTAAAAATAGTATAGAACACTAAAAAACCGCTTATTCATCGTATTCGTGAACACTTACGAACACTTATGAATAAGCGGTTATTTTATATTGTATTGTGGTGGAGACGAGGGGATTACACCCGATTAAGCCTTATATATCAAAGGTTTATAGATTGAGCATATTATAAATGGGCAAGAAAAGGGCAAGGGTATTTTTTGCCTTTTTTTAGCATAATGCGTTCCAGTGGACAGTCCATTGTAGATACACACCTACTTAACTAATTTCTTTGCCACCAATTCCATAGCATTCACAGCCTCTTTATTCATAGCATTGGTCACATGGGTATACACACTTAGGGTTGTAGTAGGGTCATTATGGCCAACACGTGCCATAGCTGCTTTGAGGGGAACATTGGCAGAGGCTAATAAGCTAATATGCGTATGTCGGAAGATGTGTGTACTTAAATGCTTATGATAGTGTAACTTCTTCAAAACCTTATTTACAAAATGATGGTCAAAGGGGTAGCCACCTTCCGTAGTAAAAATGTAATCATTATGTTTCTCCTGGTGCTTCCATAATTGGCGAACCTTATTGGACAACATGAAAGATTCTAAAATGGATTCTGAACGAGAATCCAAATCCACATAGCGAATGGAATAGACATTCTTAGGGGTCGTGCGAGAATATTCAGAGGTAGTGCCATGGTCAACACAAAGAGTGCCATTGACATGGATGCGGTGAGTTTCCTTATCGTAGTCACAATCTCTTAGGGCGACCATTTCACCGAATCGCAAGCCAGTCAGAGATTGGAACTCACATAATTTTGCTACTACAGGATTAGCTGTTTCCAAAAGGGAAATAACTTCTTTCAATTCTTCTGGTTCCAGGAACTTATCCTTAGCACGATCAATGTCATTTATAGAAATCGGTTTCCGTTTTAATTCTACACGTTCAATAATGCTAATGTCCTTGATGGTACCTAATCGGAAGTTATACCGTAGAGCAGAGCGAAATAGATTCAGTAATTGTTTCGTTGTGCTATACGCATGCATTTCATAATAGACATTCAATGCATGTTGCACCATAGAGGGCGTAATATTTTGGTACAGTGTATCACCAGGAATAGAAGCCAATAACCCAGCACGTGCATGGTGTAAATTTCTACGAGTAGAAACTTTTACGAAATTGCTATGGTATTCGATGTAACTATCTAATAAATCCATGAAAGTAACGGAACTAGAATAGCCAGACATAATTTCATCAATACGTTCTTGCAAATGCATGAGGGCTTGTTTCTGTGTTAGACGTGACTTATTGCCATAGACGACGGAGACCTTTTTCTTTTTACCAGACAAAGGGCAAGTATACCGTTCAATATAGGCGTAGGTAATGTCGCCATTTTTACCCTTACGTTCTTCAATCCACATACAAGCACATCCTTTCATAAAAAAATAACCCCCTCTAATACTAGAGAAGGTTATTTTCCATACAGGTCCCCTGAGGGAATATCTGCACGTATCCTAACACTAGTATACAGAGGATATACAAATATAGCAATACATTTATAAATGTTGAGGCGGTTCGCCGTATAAACGAATCATACCTGACTTTGTTACCAGCCAAATACGTTTAGATTGGCGTGCCTCTACTCCGATATGAAAGCGTGCAGGCTTACCGTTGCGACTAATACAGGCTTGGCGAAGTGAATCCGTAGTTTTCCCCCACGCCTCGGCTGCTTCTTCTAGTGTTAATACTTCATCTAAAGCGTTCATTATTTTTTCATCCTTCCCATGATAAAACCCCAAGTAGCATAGAACAAAGCAACTTCAATCATATGCTTGTTCCAGTCAAAAATAGCAGTCATAGCAATTGCCAGTACGATCATTGGTAAATATTGTTTCATTGTATCTCTCCTTTGTGGTATAATACATACAGGTTGGGAGGCTTTCGCCTCCGCCTGTACATAAGTCCCTATTTTTTAGATTTCTTGGTCGATTTCTTCTTAGGGGCTTTTTTCTTTTTGCTATCGTAGTGTAAGTAAATCATTACTAGCAGTCCAATTGAGTTAAATTTTTAATCTTCCTTGACTGCCCGATCAAGGATGGAGTTCTTTTTCTTTTCCCCCATGCCTGTACATCCTTTGAAATGGCATAAGAACGCAACTTCACTTCGGCTTGCTGTGTATTTACTTCTTGCATAGTGCATTCAAACTGCGAAAATAATTTTTGACTCATAAATAGAACTCCTTTCCTTGTGTGTACTGTTCCCCATTCCATTGGAGTGGGGGATTTTTTTATTGTTGTGGCGCTTCTCCGTATAAACGAACCATGGCTTCACGGGTAACAAGCCACGTTTTACCAGACTGGCGACATTCTTCTTGGGTGAAAGCCAAATCCCCTTTTACCCTGCCGATACATTTTTGTTTTAAAGTATCAACGGAAACATGCCAAAGCTCAGCGGCTTCTTTTAATGTTAAGACCTCATGTAGTACATTCATTGTATTTCTCCTATGTGAATCATATTATTTAATAAATAAAGATACCGTAGCGATACCCCAAATGACGGCAATACACGCCAGTACAATGGTGAAAAAAGTATCCGTTGTATGTAAGTATAAATAGATAATAGGAAGCAAGGAGAGCCATTGATAGAAAAGTTTCTTTTTCATTGATTTTTTCATTCCTTTCATGTATAGTAAAAGTGGGGAAGGGAGTTCCCTCCCCCTTTAGGATTTAGCCCTTATTGTGTTTTCGTCGACGCTTGAGGGCTTTTTTGATTCTCTTTTCTAAGAGTAGTGCTGATGGTATTGCTGCTGAGATTGCGACAATCCAATCAGTGATTGATGATTCGTTAAACATTGTTTCACCTCCTCTCTATACTTATATTATACATTAATTAGTGTATAAAGTCAATAGAAAAGAAGCGAAAAATAAGTTAATACGACTAAATTTTCTTGACGATTAAGAGGGTGGTAATGTATTATTTTCTTATAGATTGTTAGTGATGTTATTTAGGAAAAGGGGTGGTGAAATGAATGCTATAAAATCCTACATATCGTGGTTGAAAGATAACTTAACTGAGGTAAAAGTAGCACCTGGAATTATTGAGGTTACCACACCTTTCTTAGATAGGCATAACGACTATACGCAGATTTACATAGAAGAAAAAGAAGATGGAGAATATAGACTAACAGACGATGCCTATATCATTTCAGATTTACGCATGTGTGGTATAGATCCATACTCAAAGAAGCGAAAAAAATTAATATTAGACGCTGCTAGAAAGCGTGGGGTACAAGTAGACTTAGACACGGATGAGTTGTGGCTGACTGCTATGAAAGAAGATTTAGGAGAAGCTCAACACTATTTATTACAAACCATGTTAGATGTTAACGATTTGTTCTGCTTGTCACCACAGCAGATTAAAAGTATATTTTTAGAAGATGTGCAATTATTTTTCGATACAAATGAGTTATATTATTCTAAAAATATAAATATTCGTGGGAGATCTGGATACATGCAAAGTTTTGATTTTACAATGCAACGAAACAGTAAACATCCAGAGCGTTTTATCAAGGTAATGAATAGGGCGAGTCGAAGTAATGCAGAGCGACTTATATTTTCATGGGAAGATATAAAAACTGAGCGTGAAGATGGTAGTCAATTATTAATTGTGATGAATGATGAAGAATCGAAAAAACAAACACAGCAAATTGGCAAAATATTCAGAGAGTATAATATCACACCTGTATATTGGTCAAAACGTGGTGATAGTATTCCATTATTTAGTTAAATAAAGTACTAGCTATGGTTGGAATGTTAGATGCATTACATAATTGGCAGAAAAGACGGAATTGTTCAATTGAATCAGTTTCGTCTTTTTTTAAATTTGAAAAGTCGAAATTGGGGAAGATAGTAGATAGTATTGGGTTAGATAGTTCAAATGCCCAGCTACCATTTACATCGCTGCGATCAAAGATATGGATATGTGTACCACAAACTACAGTTCCATCTGGATTACGATGCGGTTTAGTATCAAGGTCTAATCGCAATAGGGTATGAGACTCTTTCATTCTGTTTTGGAGTGTTGTGCGAGAGACAATCAAACTTTTTTTATTAATATCTAGTATATACTCAGCTCGGGTTGAGTCGCCAATTAAAGGCAATGAACATTGTGATCGATAAGGATATTTAAAAGAATCTATTGTAAATGTTTTAGGTTCTAATAGATTAACGTATAGTTCATTATCTTCAAAATTAAATGTTTCCATAATATCTCCTAACAAAATTTAATAAATCGGTATCTCCCTTACTCTCTAATGGTAGAGTAGGGGATATTTTTATATACAGTTCTATAGAATCTAAGAAGACTTAGATAGTTTAAGAAAATTAATATAGTCAAAGAGTTTATCATATTGTTCATCAGTAAATGATGCGGTTTCAGCACTAAATATATTTACAGCACATGACAACAATACCAATGAGTTGCAATTCCTCAGCTTGTTCATAGGAAAGAATTATATCCGTATGAATAGGGTTAGTAGAATCAGGTCGAAGAATAACACGATTATTAGTTTGATCGTGAAAGAAATGTTTTACCGTATATTCGCCATGTAGCTCAACGACCACTACATCACCATTTTCTATATGAGAGAAAGAGGGAAGCGGTGTACACATAATTGAATCACCATCATTGAATAATCGATTCATACTATCCCCATTGACATGCATAATAAACACATCAGTATTGCCAGCATAGTTACCCATCATACAATCAGGTAATTGAATGGTTGGTAATTCTGAAAGACCCTCAATTGTTTTTAAGGCTCCAGCAGAAACACCAATAGGGATATAGGTGTAGGATGAGTAATTCTGACAAGTATCTATGATGGTATTATTGTTAGCAAAATTTATATTATTGGAAATAGACGACATATTGGTGCTGTTAGATGTAAAATCAATAACTTGATCACCATCCAATTGTGTTAATAATGTATTGATGGGTATATTAAGACCTTCTGAAATCTTTTTCATAGTAGCGACTGAAGGTGCAATAGGATTTCCACTCCTAGAGTTTCTTTCATTTTCCAACATAGATATATATTGTTTTGAAACACCTATTTTATCGGCTAAAAGTTGTTGTGAGAGTTTATGTTCTCTCCTATATTCCTTTAATAGTTGACTAAGTCTCATAGTAGTCTCCTTTATAAATATAAATGTCACTTACAGTTTACCATTGAGTAAAATGCATGTCAAATGTGCTTGACATCATTTTTTTATTGGTGTATACTATGCACAAGATACTAGTCAAGCATGCTTGACCTTTAAAAGGAGGTACATTTTGAATAGATTAAAAGAATTTAGAGAAAAAGCGAAGTTAACCCAACAAGAACTTGCTAATCGTGCTGGAATTTCTAGGGCGACAATCATTGATATTGAAAATAATAGTAAAGCAGATATAAAGGTATCTACATTAATTGCATTAGCAGATGCATTAAATAGTGACCCGGGGACTATTTTTTTTAGCACAAAGGTCAAGCATGCTTGACAAGTCAAGCAAAATAAAAATCCACCTAGTTAAGCAACCAGGTGAAGCGGACTTTCAGAAGGAGGAGATACCCAATGTTACAGAAAGAAGCAAAATTAATCATCACTTTTTCAGTGGATACCACTGAACTAGATGAAGCGATTAAGAAGATGAAAGAGTTACTTGAATTGCAAGAGAAAGTAAATAGCAATTCTAATGTGGAGATGGCAAATGGATAAAGAAAAAGAGCCCCTACAAGAGAGGCTCATAACAAAAAATGATATGTGGGAATTATTAAGTATGCTGGAGGGTATCACTTTTATATACTTTCTAGTTGCGATCCCAATGGATTGGCCAAGAAATTTAATGCTATGGCTGGTACACATAGGATACAGCATTTATTTCTTTTACAAAATATTTCTTGCATAACAGAACTACTTTGCAAGATAGGCTGTGATTAAACCAATTATTACAGGATAAATATATCTATTCCATACATATAATGCCACTTTTTCAGCGGGTATATCCTTAAGTTGATGGTATTTAGACTTTAAATAACTTATTAATTTGTTATCGCGAGATATTTCGTTAACGAGTTCAGCTTCTTCATCGGAAAGAGAATCAGAAGTAACGTCATAATCATCAGTCATATCAAAATTTAAGTTAATTTCAGATAAGTCTATAGAATCAGATATAGGATTCATGGAAATAAACTTTGAAATTTCATGTAAAAGAGATTGGTATTCAGCCATAGGTTGCATAACGTTATGAAGATGTTGTAATTGCTCAAGACCAGTAGCTATAGGATTAGGCGAAGTCATACTTGCAATGATCGCATTATTTGCAGATTGTGCGATAGACATCATATTCAAGTATGGTTGCATAGCGATTTGAAGAGGTTCTAAAGCATTCATAACGTTTTGATTGACCCAACGGTTGTTGATTGAAAAATATTTTTCCCACATGTCGCGATGTGCGAAATATTTTTCAATAGGCGATGGCTGTAAATACTCTTTTATAGTACCCATATAATCACCTCCTTTCAAGGTGATTATAGCACATAAGGGAAAAGGAGGTGGAGAATTGGATACAGAAAAAGAACCCCTACAAGAGGGACTCATTGCTAAAAGTGAAAAACAGAAATTTATTGAACTACAACGGATATCCCTAAACTTTGTTGATGATTTGGAATGCAATAAAGTGGGACTTTCCGAAGCAGATGCAAAAACACTAATAGAGTTAATTAAGATTGAAATCAAATATAGATATAGGATGTAAGGAGGTAAGGAGGTAACAAATGGAGAAAGAAAAAGAGGAATCCTACCTTATAAAAAGAAAGGATGGAACACCCAAATATCTGGTTGTATTTGTTGGATATTGGAAACTATTACAAGGAATAGAAACAATTCTATTTATATTGTCATTAGTGATAGTGCCACATCGCTCTTGTGAGTACTGGGAATTGTGGATAGCACATATCTTGATTAGCTTATATATATTTTGTAAACGATATCAAATCAGTGTAAAAAAATTGAGGCTCCTGGTAAGAGACTCAATCAAAAGGTGGTGGAAAGATGGATTGTGATAAAGAACAAAAATGTAAGAAGGATCAATTAACAATTGAGGAGAATGTACGAATTTCATTTGCTTGCATGGTGGACAATCAAAAAAACTTAATAGAAGCGATGAAAATACTGAATAAATGTGAGGTCATGACTTGTAGCAAGGAATTAAAAAACGAATACAAGAACCTCATTAAAAAGATAGAAAATACATATCTTAGAGAAGCTAAATATGTAATGAGCTTAAAAGGACTTTAGTGGCAATATCTTGAACGACATGCAAGGCTAAAAAGGAGGTTGTTAGATGTATTTAAATGACAAAAATTTTAGAAAATCGTTGATACAAGATATTACAGACAAGATAGACAACATCTTATTAGGAATATCATTTGGAGCAAGTATTATTTGCCTAGTTATCAGCTTAATCATTCTAGTAATGCTATCAACGAAATAAAGCATAGGCAGAAAAGAACAAAGCTACTAGAGAAATACCAATCGGGACAATTCTAAGTATTCTATCTTCTAAACGGATTTTACGGCGTTCAGCATAATCAAAATCATAATCTTCAATAGCTTTGATTCCGAGCTCAGTAATAGAAATAAAAGGAGTTTGGTGAGTTTGGGAAATTCCCTCGTCACTTCGAATAGTTTCATAGTGAAAACGAATATAAGAAGTATTGGGAATAGCTCCATACGGAAATGGTTTGCGATCAGGAGTAGAAAACAAAGTAATTCTAAATTCAATAGATTTAAAAGAGTTAAACTCTTCTAATACTTCGTGAAAATGGATTTTACGATGTCGATTAGCTAGTAAGTATTTCAGAATATTCACATCAATAGCAGTTAGTTGATTATAAGGAATCATATAATCACCCCCTTTCAAGGTGATTATAGCACAGAAAGAAAAAGCAGGAGGGGTATTGTAATTATGAAAGTAGAAGTAATTGAGGTTAAGCCGTTACAGCAACAATATGCCAGGGTAGGTAATGTTGCGACACTATTTGATTTAGGAAGAACAAAGACATCTGAGTTGATTAATGCCATGGAAAGAACTAAACCATGGAACGAGTACATTATCACGATCAATGAAAGGGCAAAACTGGTCAGAGTAGATGCATTTGAAGCGTATCTCAAGAGTATTAGAATGCAATGAAAACGATATGTAAGATTTGCGATGAAAAGAATAAAAGAACAAGGGCATATGTACACTGTGCTATGCATCAAGGAACAATCTGCATGGAGCACTGTGAACATTGCAGATACAGATATACATCAAGGGGCAGTACACATTGCACATATAAAGAAAATGGGAGTAAAAATGAAAAAGAATAATTTTAAGCCGAGATGGGGTAGAATCATCGGAGCTGTTATTATCGTACTAGCATTAATCATGGGAGTTGTAAAAGTATTTAGTGAAGATACTCCAGAAGACACAACAAAGAAAACGATTACAGTGATGTACCAGGTGGAAGAGGGGGACACATTGTGGTCGATTGTGAAAGATTTGATGGGAGAATCAGTGAATGCACAACAGGTCATTTATCAAATCCAACAAGACAATAAAATACAAAACACTCTGAATGCAGGACAGGTTATTAAAATTCGGATGCCCAAGCAATGAGTGATTTACTTATTGAACTTCATGACCTTAGAAGGGGGATGAATCAGGCATTACGGATTGCCAAAGAACGAGGAATGGACTTGGCAGAAAAAGAAGCCACCTATAAGGTGGCCAAAGCAAAATTAGTATTATGTGAACGCGAAAAAAAGACGCCAGTATCGGTCATTAATGATATCGTGCTGGGGGATCCTATGATTAGTGAACTACGACAAGAACGAGATATTGCCAAAGTGCTATATATTAACGCCCAAGAAGCTATCAATGTAAGAAAACTAGAGTTACGCATTGTAGAAGCGCAATTGGGTCGAGAATGGAACGAGGTGAAATAAAAGGAATGAGACCAAGAAAAGGATTGAGGGCACGAACGCCATTAAAGCGATATACTCCCCTAGAGAAACAAGGGAAAAAAGGTGCTAGGTATGAAAGAGAATTAAACCGTGTGCGTAAACAAGTGAGAGAGCGAGACGGAGATAGATGCATACTATGTTATCAACCATACCAAGAAATTCATCACATTGTACCACGGTCAGCAGGTGGCACCAATGATTTAGACAATCTATGTTGCTTATGTTGGGAATGTCATCACACCAGGGCGCACGGATCCAATGCAAAAGAGATACAAAAAGTATTGCAACAATTAATTAGGCAAAAAAAATAGAGCACACGCATGTGCTCTATCCGTTTGCTGACATATGGTCATACAAAACAACTCATGTATAGTATACCATATGTTTGCAAAAATAGCTATAGATAGCGGTATTAAGCCGTTATTTATAACTTGATAGTATATATTATTAACTCGGACATAAGGAAATACTATGCGTAAGAGAAAGACCATTACAACAAGAAATATGAAATTCACATGGGATTATCTTACGGGGAGATCCTACGTCAAAGGAAAGGGTAGGAGGAAGAAGGAAAATGTAACTCCCGAATCGATAAAAAAATATAATGCTAAACGAGCAGAGATAAAGTTATGTGCTTTAATCGATACAAACTTTACATCGATGGACTGGTATTTGACTTTCACATTTGAGGACAAGGTAACATTTGCAGAGGCGAAACACCATATGCAGAATATGATAAAGCGCATGCAGAGGTTGTATAAGAAAAATGGAGCCAACCTAAAATATATCTACGTAGTGGAAGGGGTGAATAGAGTACACTTTCACATGCTCATCAACAATGCATTCCCTATAACAACAGAAATCATAGAAAACCTATGGTCACATGGCTATGTAGACATGAGAGTGTACCATGGTAAGGCAGAAGATGCCACAGCACTGGCATCATATTTGTTAAAGGAAACAAAAACAGAGAACCCTGAAAAGTTAGAGGTATTCAAACGGAGATGGTATGCAAGTACTAATTTAGAAAAGCCAAAGGAAAGCACAAAAACATTGATATCCAATCGGTGGCGCGATGACATTCATGTACCAGATGGATATTACTTAGATAAGGATAGCCTAGTGGAAGGGGTAAACCTAGAGGGATACCCCTACAGGTTCTATCGACTCATTAAACTTGACCCAAGGAGGAACAGATGGAAAACGTAAATCAGGTAACGGTGGCAGGGCACCTAGTAAAAAGTGCTGAATTGCGATATACGACAACAGGGAAACCAGTAGCGTCATTTGTGGTGGCCACCAATAAAAGAATTTCGGAAGAAAAACAAATCGTATCGTATATTCCAGTGAATGCATGGAATCAAGCAGAAGAATTGGGCGCCTTAGTAAAAGGTGATGCAGTGTTAGTAACTGGAGAATTGCGTACAGGATCATACGAAAAGAATGGTAGAACTGTTTACACCTGGCATGTGCAAGCATCGAACGTCATGGTGGCGCCATTCGTCAATAATAAAGGAAATGGAAACGGAAATTTTGATTCCTTCGCAGATGAACGTAGAGATGAAATACCATTCTAAGGGGGAAGTATGGGACGGAAAAAAGAATATAAGAAAGCCAAGACATGCATCCATAGTCACGGTATGAATGAAAAAGGTATCGTAAGGACAACGATGGAATGCCCACACCATATTCACAATGTAATGGTGGGCAGAATGCATGTTGTGTTGGCCAATAAATGTGATACGTGTAAAAGTTATAAGCCTAGGAAGGAGTGATGATATGATTATCAAAAAGATTTCAATTGTAGGAGAAACGCAAGTATTTGAATATGTCAAGAATAGTGACACAGGCACTCGATGTGGATATGTAATGCGACTTAAAGAGGAAGGACGGCAGTCCCTATATGATGCATGGGAAGACTTAGAAAAGATTATCCATAATCACCACAAAGACATCACAGGGAGATCAGTATTCAAAGGAACAGATGTATTACTGAGACAGTTAGAATTAAAGTATATTGCAACAAAAGTGGATGGAAAAGAGATTAGAATACCGTCGCACATTCGATTCAATGGAAAAGCAATAACAGAAGAGAAATCATTTAAATTTACAACAGAATGGATAGTAATAGAAGACCATGAATTAGAATCGGTTCAAACTATGATTCGTGAAGCGGTTGATTATATTAATGGCAGAAGAGCACAAGAACAGTTATTTGAAGCTGTAAATTAGGAGATAGGATGAATCAAAAAAATAAGGACGGCTTGAAACCGTGTCCATTTTGTAACAATAAAAATGTAAGGACAATTGTTGGTGTTGGCACAGGCACAAAACATAACATGGTGGTATGTGATTTGTGTGGGGTAACGGTATCGTTTCATGACAGTCCACAATACTTACAAATGATTAAAGCATGGAATAGAAGATAGGGAGATATTAATGAACTTGCCAATGTTAAGCTACTTATGGAATAAACACTGCAGTGAATTATTCAAAGATGTAGAGATGACAGAAGATGAAGCCAAAATAGTGGCTGACGTACTCATTGAAAGTTATGACGAAATTTTACGAAGAGTAAGGGAGAATCAATATGCAAAGGAAATGTCAGGGGTGTAATAAGACTTTTACACCACCTAACTATACGATGATGCGGTGCAGATCATGTGCAAAAGGTGTTGGGTATCCAAAGAAACTAACTGAAGCGGAAATTGAAGAACGCAAAGCAGAGCATAAGAAACGGATAGAAACGAAAGAAGAAAAAAGGGAATACAACTTACGTGCCCCAAAAGAGAAAAAGACTCCAAAACAATGCGTTGTTTGTGGAAAGGATTACATGGCTACAAGTAATTTAGGGAAATATTGCTCACAAGAGTGTAGAAAAGAAGGTAAGCGCCAATACTGTATAAAATATAATGAAGAAAGACGAAATGAAAGGAAGCGAAACAATGGAAGTAGCAAAGAAAAACATGTATAGGGAAGTCAAAGAAGATATGGTTAATAGTCCAAAGCATTATAAATTAAGAGGATTGGATATTGAATCAGTTGATGTTATAAGAGCAACCATGACACCCGAAGAATTTCAAGGTTGGTTAAAAGGAAATGCAATGAAGTATCTACACCGCTTAGGTAAAAAAGATGATGCGGTACAAGACGCCAAAAAAGCAATGAAGTACCTTGAGTGGTTGGTAAAGGAGCTTGAGAAATGATGAAAGTAAGAATCCAAAAAACGCATCCTAATGGAAAGATTCCAACATACGCTACTAACGGATCAGGGGGATTTGACTTTTATAGCGCAGAAGAGATTAGCATTGGTCCAGAAAAGACTCAAACAGCAATTGATTTAGGAATTGCTATGGAAATTCCTGAAGGTCATGTATTGTTATTATTTCCAAGGTCGAGCATTGGAAAAAACACAGGCTTGCGCATGGCAAATAGCGTGGGTGTGATTGACAGTGATTACCGCGGAACGATTCATGCATTGTACGAGAATACAAATGGTGCAGAGTTCATCAAGAAATGGGATAGAGTAGCACAAGGAATCATTGTGCCAATTCCAAAAATAGAATTTGAAGCGGTACAATTCTTATCTAGTACAGAGCGTGGTCATGGCAGATTTGGAAGCACTGGAGTTTAGACATGACAGAATATGAAATAGAAGAATTGAAAGCAGAAGCTTTAGATTTAATAATGACCATGGCTTATTGGCCAGGGAATAACGACGAAAAGTTTCGGGACGTACAAACCAAAACATGGGAGTTGTTAAAACGATTAAAGCCATTAATTAGTGATAGTGAATATGAGGAACTATATGAGATGTATGAACTAGCGATTATGTGGGATTGAGTGAATGAAGCTAAAATATTTAAACAAGCAAAACAAAACACATCTACTGATATTAGCGCTTATGGCCAGTGAAACAAAACATATCAGTGAAAGCCTAAAGTTAGATGGAGCACAGAAACAAAAGGCATCCACCATAAGCACACATGCTAACACACTATTTGGTGAAATCATGGAGAGTTTAGATGATAACCAAAGAGCGCAGATGTTACGTTTGATTCGTGACAAAACGATTGAGGTTGTGCCATCTAATGTATTTACTCGAAAAGACAAGGAAAGCGAAGAAGATGAATGGGTTAGCACACTAGCGCAAAAAGCATTTGAAGCGAACTGTATCAAGTGCGAACGAAAAGACCACAATTCCTGTGAACTAAAATGTGCACTCATTAATATGTCGGTTCCAATGGTTCATGAAGATACAGAGGATTGTCCTTACAGAGTACAATATGATGCGGAAGGCAACTTTATTAGAGAGTAAAGAAGTAATCGAGGTGATATGTTGAATATACAGGAAATGCTGACAAAGATTAAAAATTTAAACAGAGATATCGACTATGTGTATAAACAATTACAGCAGATGAAAGCACAAATAGATGGATTACGAGCCACGGATTATTCAGCGTGTCATGTCGACGGTGGAATGCCAACAGATATTGCAGACAGGATTCATAGAATAGAAAAAAGACGATTAGAATTAATCGCCTTACAAAAAGAGTTGTATGAATTTTTAGAAACCATCAACGACATATTAGATGGTATGCCAGAACAGACCTATGCTATCGTCATACGGCAACGGTATCTATTCCATGAAAACTGGAGAGATATAGCAGGTATGATAGGAGTTAGCCGTGAATGGCTACGAAAAAAAATACATCCAATTGCTGTAAAAAAATTTGAAGAAGAGTTGGCACGAGTTGGCATAGTTGGCAAAACGAAATGATATAATAGTAGTGTGAAGGTTTAACAATACACCTACTTTCATAAAATATTACATAACAAGAAATGACGTCATTAGCTGGACGTCATTTTTTGTATGCAGAATAATATGGTATTGCTATATTGAAACACAAAATGAAGCGGTTAGATGAAAGGAGAAACAGTGGAACATTACATACAAATTATTATTATGTTAGCACCTGGATTCATTGCCAAAGAAATAAGTAGATTATTAGGATATATACAAACTCAATCAAATACATTGGAACAAGCCTTGGGATATTTTTTATATAGCATATTTACTGTTATACCTACGGCGTGTATGATTGCAGTGTTTGGATATGATATACGGAATTTACCATTGGGAATACTAGACATAGTTGTGTATATGATGACCATAGTAATAAGTGGATGCATAATAGGTGCTTGTTGGGCATTATATTTTAAACAGTATATACAAAAATTAGCAAATTGGATCACAGTGCGAAGATTTGGGTATATATATGTACAAGAAAAAACACTGATTGATAGCAACCTTATGGATGGTAATGAACATTTTATAGAAGTAATTAGAAATGGGAGCCGAATAGCCTTAGGAAAGTTTGAAGGAATCACATTCAAAGATGATGAAAGCTATGTTATCAAAGTAAATAGCCACCCTGTATATGACGAGTGGCTAGAAAATACAAGATGGGAAGAACACTTTCAACATAAATGCATGTACATAGATGCAACACATAATATTGAGATTGTAGAGTATTACTTCCCGGAAGGTTTTTTCTCAAAATCATTTGATATAAAAAAAGTAGCTACTTCAATGGAGATGGAGTAGTTACCACGGGTGGAGGTGGTGGATTATCTGGACGTTGTACTGGTTTAGATTGCCCACCACTTCTTTCTTCCTTCGCATAAAAAAGACAGTACATATAAATCCTCCTTTCTAGTTCTATAATTATAACAAAAAGTTTAAAAAAGTTAATTATTTATATTGACAAAATAAACAAGATGATATATAATATAGACATAAGGTAAAGAAAGGAGGTAAGCATATGGAATGGTGGAAAATCTACCAAGAAATAAAAGAAGCCGTTAGCTTCATAACCGATTTAATAACCATCATCACAGTAACATTCGGAGTTATTAGATGGATTAAAAAGAAAATGAAGTAACGGCAAGGGGAGCTTGCTCCCCTGTTCTTTCCACCATATTATAACATATGTACAAGGTATGACAAAATTTGAAATTGTGTTTTCCCTGTGTATTATTATTAGCTTAGTATTACGAAACTATGAAAGCCAAGGATGGCTTGGTTGGGTCGCAACAGTTTGTGGCGTGTTATATTTAGCACTGATGGCAAAAAAACTATATGATACGAAACGATAAGTAATGCTATATAGTGATAACTAGAACAGGAGAAATAAAAGCAATGACTGAAAAAAACAATGGTTGGGGCGGTGTACGTGAAGGAGCAGGTCGCAAGGTTGGATGGAGAAAAGGATTCTCTGAAGAACGGAAGCAACGGCAAGTACGAGCCCATGAAGACGAATGGGAACTAATTAAAGAGTTTGTGCAAATCGTAAAGAAAGATAAAGAACGAGCACAACGGATATTAGAAACAGAATAAAGAATAAGGACGCTTAGAAATGGGCGTCCTTTTCTATTGCATGGAAAGAGGTGAGCATATGACGGATGTACACTGCAACAAGAAACAATGCTTAAATAACTGTAAGGGCTGGTGCAAGGCTAAAGCTATACACGTGGATGGCATGTGTAAGTCATATGCTCCTGCATCGTCATTGATCAACAAGAAGAACACAAACATAGTGAAGCGGTCGGGACGATACAAACAAGGACCAAGCGATGTATTGAAATAAGGGTAGGCGTTCAAAAAAGGGGTATGCTTATAAAAATGAGTGAAGGCATTTTTAAAAACTTTTATAACTCCAGGCGTTGGAGACGATGTGCAAAAGCCTATGCACAATCAAAGCTTCATATCTGTGAAAGATGTGGGGGATATAAAACAGGAACTAAGGATGACGGTACTCGGCAACGATGGATAGTACATCATAAAAAACCAATGGATGCCACAACGATACAAGACGATAACCTTGCGTATGGTTGGGATAACCTTATGTTCTTATGCATTGAATGTCACAACGCTATTCATCATGAGATGGATACATACAGCAAGCACCAAGCATTGACTAGTGGTGCTAAGTTACTACGGGGACGTAGACGTGAGGTTTCATTCGATGAGAACGGCGATGTCATAGTGATACAAGATATTGACAGCATAGATGAGAACACCCCCCCATAAAGCAGCCTAAATAATCAAAAACTGCACGCCGGGGCCGCAGATTCGTAGAACATACAGGTCTCGCACGTGAGGGGTGTAGTTAACAATAGGGAGAAAGGAGCGTGAGACGGTTGACAAATGATGAAAAAGCCAAGGCAAAAAAGAAGAGAATATCTGAATATAACAAGATTTTTAAAGACTTATCGACAGAAAAAAAGAAGTTAATCAAAAAAGCCATTGAACAGGCAGTACACATGGAATTTCAACTGGATGAACTCCAAACAGCCCTTGAAAAAGTTGGATTTGTTGAAGAATATCAAAACGGCAACAATCAATACGGCAAAAAAGAGAGCACGGAATCCAAGGCATATAACCAGTTGATGAAGAACTACACGGCAGTTGTAAAGATTCTGCTAGCTGAATTGCCACGCACTACACAAGTCGATGAAGATGATGAATTTAAAGAGTTCTTATTGAATCGGGTGGGCAATCGATGAACCCTATTAGAGAATACTACAACGCAATCGTCGATGGTGAGGTAGTCACATCGGATAGAGTGAGACGGGTGTATAAGCATTTAGTCGAAAAGCTGGAGAATCCAGGGCAATATATTTACGATAAAGACCGTGCAGCGCTTGCAGTCGATTTTATAGAAATGTTTTGTAAGCATTCTAAGGGGAAATGGGCAGGTAAGCCTGTTATATTGGAACTATGGCAGAAAGCATTAGTGAGTGCCTTATTTGGTTTTATAGATAAAGATACAAAGCTTCGTGAGTATACGGAGCTTATTTTAATTGTGGCACGTAAAAACGGTAAGTCCACATTATCTGCTGCTATTGGCTTATATTTGCTGATTGCTGATGGGGAGATGGGTGCAGAAATCTATAGCGCTGCTACGAAACGTGACCAAGCCAAAATTATATGGGAAGAATCAGCCAATATGATTAAAAAGTCAAAGTCACTGAGTAGAGTATGTAGTATTCGTGTAAACAAGATAATCAGTAGCACCAATGAAGGAAAGTTCATACCACTATCTTCGGAATCAAATAGCCTTGATGGATTGAACGTACACGGCGCATTGATAGATGAGTTACACGCCATCACAGATAAGAACCTATATGACGTTATCGTAGATGGTATGAGTGCACGTGAACAGCCATTGACAGTCATTACATCAACGGCAGGGACTGTGCGTGAAAACATCTATGACATTAAGTATGATGAGGCATGCCAAGTGGTCGATGGCTATGACGACCCAGAAGGGTATCAAAATGAAAGAATCTTACCAATCGTCTATGAGTTAGACCAACGGAAAGAATGGACTGACCCAAGTTGTTGGCAAAAGGCGAACCCTGGACTCGGAACAATCAAAAAGATTGAACAATTGGCAGATAAGGTCAAGACGGCACAGAATAATCCTATCTATGTCACAAACCTTTTGACCAAGGATTTTAACGTACGAGAAACATCGAGCGAAGCATTCCTTACATTCGAGCAACTAAACAATACAAGTGAGTTCGAGATAAGAGAATTAAAACCTAGGTATGGAATTGGTGGAATTGATTTATCAGCTACTACGGACCTCACATGCGCCACTATGTTATTCATGGTGCCTAATGACCCTGTGAAATACGTCAAGCAAATGTATTGGATACCAGAAGAAGTATTTGATAAGCGAGTGGCAGAAGATAAGGTGCCATACGATGTTTGGTATAAACGAGGGTTTATACGTAAGTCACCTGGTAATAGAATCGATTACCGATTGATTGTAGATTGGTTCACGGAGCTACAACAAGAGGATGATATTTATCTATACAAATGTGGATATGATGGCTGGAGCGCAGCGTATTTTGTGGAAGATATGAAAAACGAGTTTGGTCGCTCCGTCATGGAAGCGGTTATACAGGGTAAAAAAACGCTTAGTGGCCCCATGAAGGCCCTTGGAGCAGAGTTAGAGGGTAAACGTATTAACTACGGCAATAACCCTGTTCTAAAGTGGTGTATGGCCAATGTAGAGATAGATATTGATCGTAATGGAAATATACAACCAGTCAAATCAATTCATGCCAAGAAACGCATAGATGGTTTCGCATCGCTGTTAGATGCCTACGTGCAATATGAGCGGTGCCAGGAAGATTACCATAATATCATATAAAGGAGGTGAGACAATGAATGTTAGAGGGCTATTCAATAAAATATTTGGATACTTTATAGATGAACCAAGGAGCTTGCAGAATGCAGAGTTTCTAGATGGATATACGAATGTATTCACACCATTTCATGGAGTGCCGTATGACGACGCAACCTTTAGAGATTGCACTGACTCCATTGCACGTCACTTGGGGAAAATGAAGTTAAAGCATGTCCGAAAAACAGCCAATGGAACGGCAGAAGGGAATGCAGCATTAAATTATTTGCTATCTACAAGGCCAAATCCAATGATGACGGCGACAGAGTTTTTAGAAAAAGTGGTAGCACAGTATTACAACTACAATAATGCTTTCATTTATATTCAACGCGATGTAAATGGCATTGTATTAGGGCTGTATCCTATTGATTTTGGAAGTGTAGAGATAAAGACAGATAGTAACGATGACTTGTATGTAAAATTCCAATTTCTAAATGGAAAGAGTATTACAGTAAGATATGATGCGGTGATTCACATCAAACGGCATTTCTCCACACACCAATTATTTGGTGAAGACAATTCAAAGGCTATCAAGGAAGATTTGGATATGCTCCATGCGGTCAAGTCATCTATCATCAATTCTGTAAAGAATGGCAGTGCACTTCGAGGGATTATCAACTTTGAAGGAACATTACGTGAAGATGATCAAGAGAAAGCATGGAAGCGGTTCACGGAAACCTATGCTAGTAGCAAGAATGGTTCAGGTATTGCCACATTAGACAATAAGGCAAGCTTTCAACAGTTAACAACGACCATTAGTACCTTTAATAAGGGGCAAATGGACTTCGCTAGGGATACAGTATATAAGCATTTTGGATTGAATGAAAAGATAATCACTGGGAATTATACGGAAGACGAGTACATCGCATTTTATGAATCCGTATTAGAGCCAATTGCTATTAAGCTGACACAGGAATTTACAGAAAAGCTATTTACGAGCCGTGAGAAAGGTCATGGCAATGAAATCATCATGGAAAGCAATCGACTATCCTACATGAGTGTTGCTAGTCGTATCAAGGTTTGTGAAACGTTGTTACCTACGGGGGCAATTACAGTGAATGAAATCCGTGAAATCTTTGGTTATGAAGGAGTCGAAGGTGGAGATGATAGGCTTGTTAGTCTAAATTTCACAAAATACTCTGACTTAACACAGTATCAATTAGATGATGAGAAAGGAGGTGAAGGGAATGAAAAAGAAAAAGAAAACAGAGTACCGAATGAGGGAGATTCGAGCAATGCCACTGGAGCAGACGGAGGAAACTCAAACGAGAACAATTGAGGGATATGCTGCCGTATTTGATGAGGAAGCTATTATGTATGTATCAGACTACACGGGATATACCTACAAAGAAGTTATCTCGCGTGGAGCCTTTGATAATACTGACTTTACACATTGTGTATTGAATTATAATCATGGCGGGATGATGATGGCTAGAACACAAAGTGGAACATTGCGACTCACTACGGATAGTAGAGGGTTAAAGGTGGAGGCTGATATGGCCAATACCTCAAATGGAAATGATGTGTATGAACTCATTAAGCGTGGAGATTTATCAAAGATGTCATTTGCATTCACTGTGGCCAAGGAATCAGAAACAATAGATAGAGAAAATAAAACATACACACGATACATAGAACAAGTAGACAGTGTATATGATGTATCTATCGTAGATAATCCTGCTTATGATGGAACTATGGTCGCATCCAGAAATCAGCAATCCAATGATTGGGCACATGAAACAGAACAACGGAAACGATTATTATTGAAGTTACGAACGATGTAGAAAGGAAGAACTATGGGATTAGAAGCTATTTTAAAACGTAAAAAAGAAATTCGTGCATTATTAGAAGATACAGAGCAACGTAATTTGGATCTTGATGCATTAGAAAAAGAATTAGGGGAATTGGAGCAAGAAGAAGCAGAAATTCGCCGTCGTATGGAAATTTTAGAAAAAGTACCACAAGCAACAAAAGAAGTGGAGAAACCACATGCACAAGAACAACGTGAAGCGGTAGATATCTATGATACGGTAGAGTACCGTCAAGCATTTATGAACTATGTTGTCAATGGCACTAAAATTCCACAAGAATATCGTGCTAACCAAAATACATTAACAACAGATATTGGTGCCGTGATTCCACCAACAACCATGAACAAAATCATTGAAAAGATGGAAAGCGTAGGCATGGTATTACCATTGGTAACGAATACATCTTTCAAATCTGGTTTAGCAATCCCTACATCTAATGTAGTACCTGTAGCAACCTGGGTGAATGAAGGTCAAGGTTCAGACCGCCAAAAACAAGCACCAGTAGGTAACGTAACATTTAGTCATTTTAAATTACAATGCCGTGTATCCGTATCTTTGGAAACATCCGTGATGGCATTATCTGCATTTGAATCCATGTTGACGGCTAACATTGCCAAAGCAATGGTGAAATCCATCGAAACTGCTATCATTAATGGTACTGGTGTGGGTCAACCTACAGGTATTTTGAAAGAAGCTACTGAAGGTGTAAAAATCGATGTAAAAGCTTTTGATTATGCTACATTGGTAAAAGCGGAAGCGGAATTACCTGTAGAATATGAGCAAGGTACAATTTGGGTCATGTCCAAGAAAACATTCATGGAAATTGCTGCTATGGTGGATACAACAGGTCAACCGATTGCACGCACTAACTTTGGTATCGGTGGCAAGGTCGAACGTACCATCTTGGGACGTACTGTATTATTAGTACCATACTTGAAAAACTTTGATGTAGCACAAGCTGGAGATATCGTGGCGTTCATGTTCCGTTTTGAAGACTATGTATTGAATACTAACTATCAAGTAGGTATCAAAACATATGAAGATAATGAAACGGACGATATCGTGCGTAAATCTACCATGATTTGCGATGGTAAACCAGTTCAGTATCATTCTTTGGTTAAGTTAGCTAAGAAAGGCTAGGTCTTTAGATGGTTATTCTTGAAGATTTAAAATTGTTCTTGCGAATTGATGAAGACATCACGGATGATGACCAATATCTAGAAGAATCAATTATAGCAGCGACAATTTACATTGAACAAATGACAGGAAAACCATATAAGAACGATCCATTGTACGATAGAGCCATCACATATATGGTGGCTCATTGGTACGAAAACCGAGATATAAACTCCACAAAAACTTTCGTACATGATTTGCCATATACATTAACACCTATCATTCAACATATTGCACTTTCACAAGCTTATTTGACGGCTAAGGAAATAGTGGATATGAAGAAACAAACAGATGAGGTGAATACTCATGCTTAATATGGATGGAATTGGACGATTAAATAAGCAAGTAGAAGTATTCCAATACAAAGACGAAAAAAAGGATGGCATTACTAAACAAGTGTTAGTAAGGGCCATCCCTAATCGTATATGGGCAAGAATTGAGCCATTGCGTGGACGTCAGTATATGGAAGTATACAAAGAAAAGCTAGAAGAAGTCCATAAAATCACAATACGATATCGTAAGGGGATTACGGCAGGGATGTTGATTAAGTATCAAGACACAACGTACAAAATCAATACAGTGGTTGACCCTTATATGGGGCATGTGAAACTGGAACTTATGTGTAGTATTCATACAGCAGGTAAGAAGAAATGAAGATAGAAGAGTTTATTTCTAAAATGGATTCTTTTATTAAAGAATATCCAGAAGAATCGAAGAAAGCCTTGCGAAAAGAAGCGAATGCTATGCGTAAGGATTTAGTAGATGCATCACCAGTAGGCCGTGGTAAAACGAAAAAGATATCTAAAAGCTGGAAATTAAGTATGAAAGGCTCAACAGATACTACGCAAGAAGCGACGATACGTAATACATCACCACACTATCACTTGGTAGAACGTGGACATGTCATGCGCCACCCATCGGGGAAGGTATTAGGGTATAAGCAAGGCACCTATTTCTTTAAAAATACTGTAGATAAAAGGCAAGATAGTTTTACAGAAAACATAGCTGACAATTTATTTAAGAAGTTGAAAGGAAAGTTATAGTGGCTAAACGAGTAATACAAGCAAAATTGTGGAAAAGTATAGCGATTATGATAGAGGATGAGTTTGATAATAAGGTGTATTCCGATGAAGTACGAGAAGAATTTGAAACGCCATGCTTTTTTATAAAATCTCTTATGCATTCACAACTACAGAATAAATTTTATATTAAACGAAACCAATCAATTATATGCACGTACTTTCCTGATGAAGAAGACAAAAATGAAGATCACTACATGGAAATGACTGATAGATTTTTATTGTTATTCCAACGAGGGATAAATGTAGAGGATAGGCATTTCGATGTCACAGATATTCATGGCGATAGAATTGGTGAAGATGAAGATATCATGCAATTCACAATGGAAATCACCTATATGGATACAACGGGTATTCTTGAAGAAAAAACAGAGAATGGAGAATCAATGGATACCGTTCAAATAAGATATGAAGTAGAATTTGAGGAGGGAAGAAAATGGCAAAATTAGGAATGCCTAGTGTAGTTGTCAAATTTGTGGAAGCGGGAATTGAAGCAATCCAACGGTCACAACGTGGTATTGTTGGTTTAATTCTTGAGGATACAAAAGTATCTATCACTAAATTAGGGCAGAAGACAGAGCAACATGAAGCCTTGAAGAATCCATTCACCGTATATACGGTGGATGATATTCCAGGTGAATTGAGTGAAAAAAACAAAGATTACATTTTGAAAGCATTAAAAGGATACAACAAGCCGCCATTGAAAATTGTTGTATATATGATGGAAACTGTACAAGGTGGTGGCGCAGATAAATTCCAAGACCCATTAAAAGCAATGCTTACGGAACGATTCGATTATTTGGCAATTCCAACTATCGAAACAGCTCAGTTAGAATACTTGGGAACATGGGTTAAAACAGCACGAGAAAACAAATTCAAAAAGATTAAAGTAGTATTACCTAATCACTCTGGAGACTATGAGGGGGTTGTAAACTTTGCTAACACAAAAGTAGTAACAGCTGACAGAGAATATAAGCCAGCAGAATATACAGCACGTATTGCAGGTCTCATTGCTGGAACAAATATGACTCAATCAGCAACCTATGCACCATTGAATGAAGTCATTGATTGCGATCGTTACACACAAGACGAAATGAACCAAATGGTAAATGAAGGCAAATTCTTCATTTGGTTTGATGGTGAAAAGTTCAAAATGAGCCGTGCTGTAAATTCTTTGGTAACAACAAGCCAAGGCAAGTTGGAAGGATTCCAAACGATGAAAATCGTAGATATCATGGACATGATGTATGATGACATCAAAAAGACAGCAGAGGATTCTTACATCGGTAAATACACAAATGATTATGAAAACAAGTGCTTATTGATTTCTGCAATTATGGGATACTTTAAGCAATTAGAAAATGAACGATTACTTCAAAAAGGATACAGCACATGCGAAATTGATACGGAAGCGGTTCGCACATATCAACTATCTCATGGATTGTATACTAAGGAAGAATTGGCCAAGATGTCTGATGATCAAGTGAAACGTTTAGATACTAAGAAAATTGTGTTCTTGAAGGCTAAAGTACGACCACTAGATGCCATGGAAGACATTCAATTGCCTATTTCTATTTAACAAGGGGGTAACATGAAGAACTTTGAAGCACAACAGGTGATGACAGGCTCCCACGGTCAAGTATGGATTGACGGAGACCTAGTTGCAGAAGTCACAGCGTTTAAAGCGGTAATAAAATTAAAAAAAGAAGAAGTAAAAAAAGCAAAGACAATGTCTACGCAATATAAATATGTAGGGTACGAAGGTTCGGGAAATATTACGATGAACAAAGTATCTTCGTTATTATTAAAAAAATGTGCGGAAAACATTAAAAAAGGAAAAGCCACAAAGTGCCATGTTGTAGCGCAATTGGATGATCCTGATGCAATCGGAGTAGAAACGATTAGTATCTACGACGTGACATTCGATTCAACTACATTAGCAAATTGGAAAGTTGGAAGTATCGTTGAAGAATCTGTAGATTTTACATTCACAGACTTTGACATTATTGATATGGCTACAGGAGAATAGGGAAATGAGTTTATTAGAAAAATTATTATCTGCTGATGCAGGCATTATCTTAAAGGAAACAAAAACAGAAGTAGAAGTGCCAAGATTAACAAAGTTATTGGGCGAACCATTTATTGTAGAATTAAAAGAATTACCATACCAACAAATTGAGGAAGCACGGAATTTTGCGACTAGCGGTAAGGGAAAACATCAAGTTATTGATAATGGGAAATTCACATCCATCGTATTATCTAAAACAATCGTAACACCAGATTTAGCAGACCGTGATTTACATCAAAAGTTTGGGGTTACAAACAAATTGGATTGCATCAAAAAATTATTTAAGCCTGGAGAAATCGAACTACTAGCAACAAAAGTATTTGAATTATCTGGATACAGCGATGAAGCGGTGCAGGATGTTGTTGAAGATGTAAAAAACGGATAACATCCGATAGTGACATGAATTTGGCATTTTATTTATTTGCCAATCACCACATGAAACCATCGGATGTATTTAAAATGGGGCATGGAGAAAAGACAATTCTTCATGCCTTTGTTGATGAAGAAATAAGATTACACAAGGAGGCACGGAAGAATAATGAGTAAAGTCATAGATTTAGTCATGCGCCTTCAAGATGGCGTTACATCCGTGCTTTCAGGTATTAATGCACGGATGCAGAATACGGCAGTAGCAGCGAATAGTGCAGGTAGGCGTGTGCAAAAAGTGGGCGAAGGTATTACAGGCATTGGGGATAAGCTAATGCCTGTAAGTGCGGCTATTGTTGGCGCTGGAGCTGCTGCAGTTCATGCATTTGTAGGCTTTGATAGCGCAGTTACATCTGCAGGAGCAAAAGCAGGTGCTACCGCAGAAGAAGTAGTGAAATTGCGTGAAGTTGCCAAAGGCTTAGGCGCTGACTTTCCAATTAGTGCCACAGAGGCAGCCGTTGCGATGGACGGATTAGCCGCTAGTGGCATGAATGCCAATCAAATTATGGGCACATTACCATCTATCGTAGAGGCATCTGTAGCTTCAGGAGAATCGCTAGAAACTACATCAAATGTTGTAGCAGGCGCCTTAAATACATGGGGACTTATGACTGGAAATGTAGCGGAAAACTCACAACGTATGGCTGATGTAATCCAAATGGCGGCGAACAAGTCGAAACTTGGAATGGCAGACTTTGGTATTGCTATTCAATATGCAGGTGCTCCAGCAGCTGCACTAGGAGTACAAGTAGAAGAACTCGCAACATCTATGGCCATTATGTCTAATAGTAACATTGAGGCAAGCACCAGTGGTCGTGCATTACGAATGATGTTAAGCCGTTTAGTGGACCCGCCAAAAGAAGCACGTGAAGCATTAGCCAAACTTGGGGTAAGTGCAGTGGATAGCAGTGGCAAGTTTATTGGATTAGGCAATGTGTATGATCAATTGCGATCTAAAATGCAAGGGTTAACAGAGGCAGAAAAGTTCAAATTAGCTGGTGATATTGCTGGTACAGAATCAACATCTGCATTATTGGCAGTGCTTAATACATCGACTGATGAGTATAATCAAATGCGTGAAGCGATGGATTCAGCAAGTGGTTCATCAAAACGGCAGTCGGATTTGATGAAACAAACGTTGCTAGGAACATTTAAGGACCTAGCAAGTAAAGTAGAAGCATTAGGAATTGCATTTGCAGAGGTATTACAGCCTAAAATTAAGAGCGTAGCCAATACATTGGGAGAATTAGCTACCTGGTTCAAAGGATTAAATCCAACAGTAAAAGATATGATAGTAAATATTGGATTAAGTGTTGTAGGGTTTACAGCGCTTACGAAAATATTAGGACCCGCAGTAAGTGGTGTAGGAAGTCTAATGCGTGTGTATGCAGATATTGGCAAGGTGTTAGCGGGTTCACCGATTCAAAACAAATTGTTAGAGGCATCCATTCACGGTATAACTAAGGCGTATAACCTATTAGGCTTAGTAGCTGGAAGGGTGATTCCATGGATTGCTAGAATGTTACCAATGGCATTCACAGGACCCGTAGGGTTGGCAGTGGGTGCCATTGCATTAATTGGTATAGCAATTTGGAAGAATTGGGACACAGTAAGACCAGTGTTAGAATCGTTCGGTCGAGGATTCATGGGATTAGCTAGATACATTGGAGATTTAGTCGCTAAAATATGGACACACCTACAACCATTCGTCACCAAACTTGCTGAAACGTTTGGAAAAGGCATAGACCGACTTATGGCATCGTTCCAACGTCTTGGGAAAGCGTTATCACCTGTATTAGATTTCATTATGTACACAGTAGGGGCTATTGCTGCTGTAATTATAGGTGGACCATTAGCCGTTGCCATTGGTCACTTAGTGATAGGCTTTACTATTGCAGTATCAGCGATTGAAGGTATACTTACAGGGTTAGTGGTTGCCATTACAGGCATTATAGACGGAATTTCACAAATATTGAGTGGAATCATAGACTTTATCACAGGAGTTTTTACTGGTAATTGGGCATTAGCATGGAGCGGAGTTGTAGGTGTATTTTCAGGAATTATTACAGGAATCACAGGTATTTTAGATGGAGTGATTGAAGGAATTAGAGCCTCTATCAATAGCTTAATTTCATCTATCAACGGCATTTCATTCACAACACCAAATTGGGTTCCTGGAATTGGTGGAAAATCATTTGGACCACTGAATATTCCGCTACTTTACAGTGGTACAGATAATTGGGGCGGCGGTCCTGCTATGGTACATGACCGTGGAGCCGAGATTATCAACTTACCTAGTGGCTCACAAGTGATTCCGCATGCACAATCATTACGCAGTGCGTATGATCAGGGGAAACGAAGTGGAAATGGTGGAGGTGGATTACAACTCACCATTCAAAACTTGAATGTACGAAACGATGGTAAAAGTGTAGAAGAATTGGCAAAAGAAATTATGGAGCATATCCATTATGAAATGTCGATTCGGTCTATTAATAAAATGGAAGGAGCCGTATAATGTCATTTTTTGATACAGTCCTATCATTTTTTGGTGGAAAAGAACTCCCACAAGGTTGTACGTTCACTCTATCATGTGCAGGTGAAAAGGTAGTCATGCCAGTGACACCCGAATCATTTAAAGCAGGCATTACATACAAGAATAGCACAATAGAAATCAATGCTATTGGTGAAATCAATATGATAGGTAATAGAGGCCTTGAGGTTATTTCATTTGATGGTTTTTTTCCTGCGCAAAAGTACGAATGGTCAGAAACAAATGATACGATGCCTTACAATTTAGTGAGGAAAATTAAACGATTTGCAACGATGAAAAAGCCGTGTAAGATAATTATTTCTAACACGGCTATTTCCATGCCATGCACAATAGAATCGTTTAATTATGATGAGCATGACGGCACAAGTGATGTGTACTATAGTATTTCATTGAAAGAATACCGATACGTACGACCTACATCCGAAGTAAAGAATGGCACAACAGGTTTGTACAGCCGAATAGCAGAAGCTTCAGAAGAAAAAGAGATGATTGCTTATGAAGGAAATCACTTACTTGATACAGCAAATAAAATGGTATCAAAAGTAATGCCAATTGCAGAACAAGGACAGAAGGCCATTAAAGCATATAAATCCATGGTAAAAAGTGGAGTAAACCCAATCAATGCTACCATAAAAGTTAGTAAAAGAAGTGTAATAATTAAAGAAAGGGTAATATCATTATGAATACCTTAATTGAGCACGTTACATATGATGGCCACAGGCATGATATGACACATTTGGTAGAGTCTTTCACCTGGTCGGGAAGTCAAGAGGAAGCGGCACGAAAAGTTGAATTGACCTATGCATATAATCCTAAAGATTTGAGTTTCTACAATCATCAAATCGAATTAGGAGATACGATTGCCATTACAATTGATGACCATAAAATATTTGAAGGCAGAATATTTTTTAGGAAACGAGACAGTAATGCATTTACTATGTCCATCACTGCATATGATCCTATGATTTATTTAGCCAAGTCGAAGGTATATTTAGTATTCAACCAGGTAAAAGCAATCGATGCATTTAGACGATTATCTGCAGAAGTAGGGATTCCATTTAAAGCTTTACCAAATATAGGGACAGTCGTTAATTTTGTAGCAGATGGAAAAAGCTGCACAGAAGTCATGAAAACGTTATATGAAAATATAAAGGCAGATACAAAAAAGGAATATATGGCAGTGCACTTACTAGACGGAATCCACCTAGTCGAAAAAGGAACGTTGATAGATGGTTTTATTGCTAGTGATTCATACAACGTCATAAACTCATCTCATTCAGAATCAATTGAAGATATAGTGAATCGTGTAAAAACTGTAAATGAATCTGGGAATGTAATATCTACAGACAGTGATGAGGAATCCATTGAAAGATATGGGATATTCCAAGATATTTACAAGAATCAGCCAAAACCAAAAGGAAGTACAGTTAGTAATATTTCTATGGCCAAGGCCAAACCCAAGGGGGTCAAGAACGATTCTAGCATATCAGCCATAGGAAATATTCAATGCATTTCTGGGTATTCTATTAAGGTAGAAGAAGAACAGTTGCAAGGAAAATTCTACATTAAAAGCGATACACATAGATTCCAAGGAAATGTACATACAATGGATTTGACCTTAGAATATATGGAAGAACAAGGAGGTGGAAATACAAATGGCGAGCAAAAACAATGATCCCTATTTAGGAGTAATTGACTTGATGCACAATATTGGAGGCACAGCAGGAAGGCAAGCTATGCCAGGAATAGGAACAATTGTATCACCACCACCTAACTTAGTTGTTGCTTATAATGGAATGGAATTGAATAAGTCGTTCTTATGGGTAGATGAGTATTGGTTGCAAGGTCATTATAGAGAGTCTAAAGGGCATATCATAAGCGAAACACAACCACGTGCAGGTGGAGTAGGTGCTGCTGAATACCAAAGCCACACGCATGATATTCATAATGATTATACGAAAACAAGGATTATGACTGATACATGGCATGAAGGTGATAAGGTTATGCTAATCCCAATTGTAGGAGATGATAACTCTACAGCAGAACAATACTTTGTATATGGTAAATGCAGGAGGTTAGATGGCAATGGCTAATCCATTTATTAAAGGTGGCACAATTGCTGCGGCAGACATTCAACGAAACTTACCGTTATGCACGGAATATGCTTGGGACTTCACTAGAGATAATTTCATCTACGGGAAAGATAAGCAACCAAAAATTGTGACTGGTAACAAAGCCATTCAAATATGGGTGTGGAAAGTACTCCGTGTAGAGCGCTATCGATTTAGGGCGTATTTTGATGACTATGGTATTGAGTTAGAACGATTCATAGGGAAAGTTACGAACGATTCAATTAGCCACTTTGACCTATTTGAATATGTTAAGGAAGCACTATTAGTGAATCCATATATTATCGAAGTAGAAGAAGTAGATTTCATACAAGAACATAAGCAAGTAGTATTGCATATTGGCCTACAAACCATATATGGACATACAACGATTGGAGTGGAGGTATAATGTTTGAAATACAAACTAGACAAGATGTATTAAAAAGATTACTTCAAGATTTTAAAACAATTGATACAAATGGCATGTCAACGCATGAGGGAACATTCGCATTTGATACATTAAGTGCCAATGCTGTAGAGTTTGAAAAGAGTTATGCAGAAATGCAATTAATACTGGATGCAGCATTTCCACAGACATCGTGGGGGCAGTATCTAACCATGCATGCAGAAGCGCATGGGGTTATTCGGAAGAAAGCCACAAAGTCAAAAGTATTACTTAAGCTAACAGGCATTGAAGGAACGATAGTACCTATTGGTGTAACAGTCGCCACAGTGGAAGGAAAATTATTTAAAACTATAGAATTGGTAACCATTGGGAATACAGGCGATGTAACGGTGAAAGCAGAATCTGAAGGCATTGGGAAAGATAGTAATGTAAACGCCAATGCAATTACAGAGATTATTACAGCAGTAGATGGATTAAAATCAGTAATTAATGAACAAGAAAGCTACGATGGATTCGATGAAGAAAGTGATAAGGATCTATTGCAACGCTTGTTATTTAAAGTACGACAACCAGCCACTAGTGGGAATGCGTACCATTACATGCAATGGGCACAATCTGTAAATGGTGTAGGGCAAGTAAAAGTATTGCCATTATGGAATGGTGCTGGGACGGTGAAAGTGCTATTAGTGGATGTGAATAACGAATCAGCAAATACATCATTATTAGACAGAGTGAAAGCAGTCATTGCAAAAGAAGCGCCAATTGGGGCAACGGTAACAGTGGCAACACCTACAATTATGAATGTAAATATTTCATTTCGAGTAACAAAAGGAACTGCTAATCATGAAGCGGTCAAGCGGATACTAAATGAAGAGTTTAAACGCCAAACATTTAGTATGAACTACATATCCTATGCGAATATTGGTAAAGCACTCTTAGCAAATATAGATACAGGAATTATTGATTATTCTGACTTACGAGTGAATGGTGGAACAACAAATATAAATATCACAGATGATCAACTCCCACGAGTGAATGAGGTGACAATCAATGGATGATTTTATTCGCTGGAAGACGGTAGACATACTTGAGTATCTACCGTTTTTTATTGCAAAAGATGAATTGTTCAAAACAACAAATGATGCGGACAGTCGGGAGCATGAACGTATTAGAGTACAGTTATTAGAAATATTAAGTCAACTTAATATACAGAATGCGACAGATGGAATTAAACTGTGGGATACATTCGTAGGGATAGATACATCTGCAGATGGAATTGACGTGAGACGAGCAAGAATCATAGAACGGTTGAATCACAATTCTACAAGCACAAAAGAATTTCTTGAATATATTGCAAATCAATATATTTCAGATGAGTCGGCAAAAATATCTTTATTCAATGAGCATTATGCGATGGACCTTGAATTTAATAAGGAAATGTGTTTTGATTTAGCGAAAATGAAAGAAGCGATTGACACATACAAGCCAGCACACATTGCTTATAGAACAATTGAAGTATCAAGCTTATCACATGATATTCAAATAGGGATATTCCCATGCATCTCGGAAAATACATACATTGGATTTGATTCATCTCTTAGAAATGAATTGATCTCGTTAGAAGTTAAAACGGTAAATGCAATAGCAATCACAGAAAATACAATTATTATTTAAGGAGGTAATCATGGCACAGTTTCCAGGGTTGCGACTCACTCAGCAGGGCAACCAAATGATTATACGCTCTACAAGTGGTAGAGAAAGTGATCAATTAATTGTCACCAAAGCTATATTAGGCGATGGGAATTTGACAGCATCCATTGAAGGAATGACAAATATTGTTAGCCCAAAATTGAATGTAAGTCTTACAAACATGTCAAATGGAGAAAATGGAACAAGAGTATTTAAATTTGAATTTGACAACAAAACAGTGAATACTGGTTTTTATTGGCGGGAAGTTGGTGTGTATGCAAAAAATGGACAAAACGGGCAAGAAAAGCTAATTGCATATTCCAATGCTAGCGGATTAACGTCATATATTCCAGATAAAAATAGCCCAATACCTATACAATCATTGCAAATTGCACTAGCAGTAGGTGATTCTACAAATGTAGCGGCTAAGATTGACTTAGGAGTATCTGTTTCACGGGCAGATGTTGAGACATTAATTAATACGCATAAAGCAGATATGACGGCGCATGGATTAGACAAATACGCAGGTGGTGCCATAATTCCAAATAACATTAGTAACTGGAACGATTTAACCAAACCAGGCATCTACGAATGTAATGCAAATGTTATGGGGTGGGCGAACGCACCTTCGTCGGATAAAATCTATAGCTATGGACAAATCCACGTGACTAAAACTGATGGTAATGTAATCACACAGACATTTTACTCATATGGCCAAGGTAAGGCAATTAAGCAAGCCAGCCGTACGTTCTACAACACATGGGGATCTTGGCAATATTTTGGCGATTGGGATAATGTAATTACAGCAATTGCAAAGCACGATGAAGGCATCAACGTGACCAAAGGCGATGTAACAGAACTCATTACGTTAATCACTAACAACAAGGTTGACACAAACACAGCATTAGCCCCTACACTAGCAGTTGTTAAGGCGCTTATTGGTGATGTAAATGTGGATGTAACAAACCTCTTGAAGTCGAAGGGAGTCAGATATGATTTCTCCAACGAAAACGCCTGGTATATATGCTTTGGTGAGGCATTCGGCGGTTTAATTATCCAAGGGGGAAAATTCATTCCTGAAACTGCAATTATCTCGTATTCCATCCGTTTCAACAAAGTATTAGCCGTGATTCCTATGATGCTAGATGAGCCAACGGCATGGCACGAAATGATGGTGCGGCCAAAGTCTATCACAACAAGCAATTTTAAGATTATAAGCGGAAGTGATAACACTAATTACCCTAAATCTCGCAATAATGGTTGCTGGATTGCGATAGGAATTTAACTTCCGTAAGCTAGCCATGTAGTTAGATAATTTCTATTGTCGTGGGAATACATGGTGAAATTTGTTAATGTGGTATTTTTATAACTTGGAGCATTAACGCCCCAACCTTTTGTTAATTGTATACCTAAAATTTTATGAGAGAATGCAATAGGAAATGTTACTACATCATCGTTTCTTTCTTGGCGTTTTCCCCCTTGGGCAGTTAAATTCCTATTGATAGAACAGCTAATTTAAATCCCCGATAACTCCAATCCCAATCGGTGTAGCAATGAAAAGCAAGTTGTGATAGGGTGGATTTGCTTGGGGAATGGTTGAGATTAATATATGTATATCCACTATCTAAATTAGTTTCAACCGATCCAATTGCTACCAAGCATTTTGATTTGTATGCAATAGGCAGTGTAAATTTATATTCTTTACCCGCTTGATTATCAGCGAATGTAGATGATTGCATTCCCCCTTGGTCATTTAAGTAGGCGAATTGCCTTACGCAATTGACCCAGGGACTTATGTGTATAAACTCCATCGGTAACGTTACCACTAGCATGGCCAAGTAGTAATCGCTTGGCATTGTAATTGGCGCTCTCGTTATCGAGGCGTGTGGCAAAGGTGTGGCGACAGTCATGGGTTGTGTGTTTGGCATTAATGGCTTTCATTGCCTTATCGAACTCACGACTTAGTGATGAATAGGTGCGACATTCTTGGGTGACATATACAGTATGTAACCTACGTTCAATGATAGGCCATATGCGATCGTGGATAGGGATTGTTCTGATACCTGATTTCGTCTTGGACGAGATGATTTTAATCGTGTGCTGTTTACGGTTAACATCACGAGATTTGAGGCTGATTAATTCTGATGCACGCATTCCCGTGTAAAGTAGAATGAGAGGAATATCATGAAGTGGTGATTCTAGTCGCCATAAGCGGTTGATGGCTTGAGTAGTGAAAGGCTTATGAGGTCGTACGGGCTTATTGTGGCCAAGGTTTAGGAACTTGGCATAGTTAGTGGTACACCAACCATTGATTATTGCATAGTCGAATAGTTGGCTAATCAAGGTGCGGACCTTCTTGCACGAGCTGTAGGAAAGTTCAGTACTAAGCATGTGGTCAATGATGGATTGTAGTTGTAAGTAGGTGATATCACTCATTGCTACATTGTGGATGTTAGCAAGGTGTGCGAATGCTGAACCGTAGTTGTTAAGGGTGTTATTGCTAACACTCTTAGCATGAGACGGTAGCCACATCTCATAGATTTGTTGAAGTGTTAGGGATTGGCGAGATTGGTGGAGCGCGTCCACTGCTTCATCGTAAGTGGCAAAATAGCCAACTACGGAATAAACAACATAAGGCCGTTTCGTAGCATGCTTTAATTTTTGTATGAGTTTCATTGTATGCCTCTTTCAATATAAAAAGCCCTCGTCCATTGACGAGAGCCTAAAATATGGTATACTATAGTTGTAACAACAAGAAGAACCCGATGTTTGCAGGCGTTAGGTTCATCTTAAAATCGATTCACAATGTGATGACCCTAACGTGTAAGCGCTAGGGTCGTTGTATTATCAGAAACTATTTAAGCAACTGTAATACGGCAACTACTAAAGTAAGAATGGAAATGATTAGTTGAATCTTTTCATAATTACGCATAGTATCACCACCTTTCGGTGATGAACCTAACTCACATCGAGTTCTTATGACAATTATAACATACTAGGCACCTCAAGGGTGCTTTTTTTATGCAATTTTTTATCTCTTAGAAAGGAGAAAAAGAATGGAAAATCAATATGTATTTATCTTAAACGAAAAAGGTGAGCGAATCACATCCCTATTGATTGGTGTGCATGGAGAGACCGAAGAAGCATGCCTTGAGCTTGCAAAGCGTGACTATCCAAATCACAACTATGTAACAGGTGGAGACGATATGCAAAGTCAATTCGTTGACTACAAATGTTATGTCAATGGCCAATTTGTCGACTACGTGCCAGAGGTGGTAGAGCCATCTAAGAATGAGAAAATTGAAGCTTTAAAGAAAGAAGCAGAAAATGAGCGGGACAAGCTAAAAGAAATCTTCTTGACTAAGCAAATGAAAGGCTTGCCAACGGATGACATCAAGGCTAAATTCAAACAAATTGATATTGATTTAATTAAGAAAATCAAAGAACTGTAATAGGAGGGACTCGTTATGAAAGAACAATATTGTGAATGGTGCGGTTCAGTATTATTAGAGAATGGTCGTTGCCCTATTGAGGATTGCGTGCAGAATGTCATTTTAGATGCGATGGAAAGCGAACCAAAGCAAGAATCCGAGGAAAAGAGAGATGAGTCAAATCAAACAGTATAATTTCGTTAAGGAGCAGGGCGTGCCTTGCTCCTTTATCCTTGAATATAACAAGGAAGTACAGGCAGATGCTCTATTCGCCGTAGTGCGTGCGAATGCTAGTGATGAGGAATACATTGCTAAGTTTGACATCGTTAAAATTGAAAACGTATCGGATGATGCATTATCTACATTCAAATTGACATTGGATGGTGATATTCCTCAAGGTCGGTATGTGTATGATGTGTTTGTGTATGATAGCAATAACCGACCTAAAACGAAAATTTTAAAAGGTCATGTACTAGTCAAAGGCAGTGTATCAGATAGGGGGCGATTGAATGCTGATTCGAGTGTATGACGACAATTTGTTGGACGTTGTGCGAATCCGTGATGAGCCTGCTAGCAATGGTAGCGATGGCGATAGAAAATCCACAAAAACGGAAAAGGACAACTATCAAAATCCTACAGAGGATAGAGATTTACTATTAATCTACTTATTAGAAAGAGGTAATTAATATGAAATTAGTTGAAAGAATAACCCTAGTGGTGAAAGAGATTGGAAAAGATATTAAAGGCTTGAAAGGTCGAGTATTGGCATTAGAAACAAATAGTGCAGGTAGTACAGTTGATGAAACCGTAGTTACAAATAAGGTAACAGAGCAAATCAACGTGTTGAAAGGTGAGCTACCTACGTTAGTAACATCTACGATTAATGCAGAGATTGCCAAAGTAGTGGGCGGTGCTCCTGCTACGTTTGATACATTGAAAGAGATTGCGGACTACATCGAAACAGATAAAAGTGGGGCTAGTGCTATGGCTGAAAGTATCAATAATCGATTACGTTTTGATGAACAACAGACGTTGACAGAAAACCAACAAGCCAACGCATTAGGTGCATTAGGTTTGACGGATACGGACTTTGTATCAGTGTACAACACAGCAGTAAACGGTTAAGAGGTGGCATATGGGAATTATTGAAGAGATTAAACAGCTGGCAACAACAATCGGCACAG
>NZ_RQVN01000018.1 GCF_003992135.1 Veillonella sp. VA142
CCACCGAAGTCTACGTCACCTTTAGTGCCAGTAGCTCCTGCTTTTACTGTGATAACTGTATTATCACCATTTTTAATGACTAGATCATTTGTACCATTACCAGAGATACCTTTCATGCCTGTTAACGTATCTGCTAATTTCACTACTAAGCCATTTGCATTTGTAGTTGAATCTTTTTCTACGCGGATATTGGTACCTTCAGGCGTTGCTGTAGTTGTAGTTCCTGGAGTAGCTGTTCCTGTAGCAGTCGCTGGTGCTGTTACTGGTGTGAAGTTAACTCCACCTTTTACAGTTAATGTAGTACCTAATGCACGTGTTATAGCTTGCGTATCATCGCCTGTGAAAGTAATTGGATTTGTTTTTAAGCTTTCTAAGTCAGATGCATTAGCTTTTTGACTTAATGCAGTATTGATAGTTGTAATATCTGTTTTCGTAGCTAAGCCACTAATTTTGAACTCTTTACCAGTAGCTTCTGCGCCTGTACCATCTTCTTGTTTTACAGTCACAACACCATCATTACCAACAGCATATGTATCTGCTTTTACATGAAGTTCAGAAGCCTTATCTACTTTGCCTGCTAAAGCTGTTACATCTGCTTTTTTAGCTAATTCAGTATGTAATTGACCACCGTTGATAGCATCTGTAGAACCAGCTGCAATGTTGCCATCTGCAATATTGCTTAGTTTAGTTGTCGTTGTGGTAGAACCAGTTGGGTTCACTAAACGAGCTTGTACTGCTGTTACTTCCATAGCATCAGCAGCTTTTGTACCATCAGCACCTACTTTGTCAGCTAAGTACCATTTACCGTCTTTGGCTTTGACAACACGTTTACCGCTTTCATCTGTGTACACTACGGTACCAGCTTCGCCATTACGTAATGCGTTCACTTTAGATGTTAAGTCTTTACCATTTAAACCATCTTGACCTGTTGGTCCTTGTGCACCCATACCAGCATCAGCGCCTGTACCAGGTTTGCCATCACGGCCATCTACACCATTAGCACCTACCGTTTTAGCGATCTCAGTAACTTTGTCTAATTTTGTTTTCGCATCTTCAGACAAGCCAATAATAACTTTACCATTATCTCCCGCTACAATGTTTAAACCAGATTTAGCAGATTCTGCAGTAGCTGTTGTGCCATCTCCTTGAACAAAGTCTAGGCCTGTTGTTACTGCTACTGATTTTGCTGTTCCACCATTGGCTTTGTAGCCTAAGTTAGAAACTTCTCCTACTTTAGTATTTACATAAGATTTGTCCGTTTTATCCGCCAAGGCATTGTTAATGTTAGTAATATCGCCTTTGGTCGCTGCATTGTCGATAGCACTGCGAGTTGCTTCATCTAAACCGATATTCACAATACCGCCATCTTCTGTAGAAATAGCAATACCCGTTTTTGTAGTGGCTGTATTGGTTGTCGCTGCACCAGTACCAGTGGCACCTACTGTACCTGTACCAGATTTGAAGGTCAAGCCAGTTGTCACCGCCACGGTTTTACCAGTTTCTGTACCTGCCTTGTATCCTAATTTCGTCGGTATACCAGTGATCGTTACATTTTCACCAGTTTTTTCGGTGCCAACTCCATCAGCCATTGTTAATGTGATAGTACCGCTAGTAGCATCAAACGATCCCGATTTGACATGTCGTTCCGCTGTCTTATCTAGTTTATCTGCTAGATCAGACGCATTTGCTTTCGCCGCCAAATCACTAGCATTCGCTTTTTTGCCCAACTCAGTATTAATCGCTGTAAGCTCTGATTTATCAGCTTTTTCAGCTAATTTACTATGTAATTGGCCACCAGTCACAGCATCTGTAGAGTTAGCTGTAATATTGCCATCTGCTAATCCAGTCAGTTTAGAGCCATTTACACTAATACTTCCTTTATCAGTAGAAGACGTACCTTTATTTACGGTAATTTTAGCATAATCACCATTTGAGATAGTAAGTGCATCTGTACCATTACCAACTAAACCTTCTGTTGTTAAAGAGGCCCCAACATTGCTTGAACGATCACCATTAGTAGCATTCTTGTATGTAGTTACACTCTTAACTGAAATTGCATCTTTTAAACCAACCAATAAACGGCCGTTGGAATTTACATGAGTCCCGATATTCTCAGAATAGAATCGTGCATTACCTTGTGACCATTTTTCATTTGTTGTGCCATTGACACCTGCCCCTGTAATATTCACTTGTTTGCTAGCAGATGTCGGTGTAAACACGCCTTCTGTGCTATTAGATCCACCTGCATCGGCTTTGAAAGTCGTCACAGGAATATTGCCAATCGCCGTATTCACAACACCAGCTGTCACTAATTTATTCGCATCGTTACCTGAGCCAGTGATAGAACCCGCCAAGTTAGGTGTAATCGTAACCGCACCGTTAGTAGTCGTCACGCTTAATGCATTAGTATTGCCACTTGATGCAGATTGAATACCCGTAGCATTGATAGTCACCACGCCACTAGAATTATCTAAGGTTACATTATTACCCGCTTTCAACTTAATTTTATGGCTCGTTGTATCTGGTGTCACATCAGTGGCTGTTGTACCATTTTCAACTTGCAAGCCCCAAGCGGCTGCTTTCAACTGTTTTACATTAACTGCATCGTTATCGTTAACACCGCCGGCAACATTTAAAATACGACGATATTTACCAGATTGACCAACGGATACAACGCCAAAGCCTGGATCATCGTTTACTTCACCGCTGAAAGCAGCTGTTGTCTTTGTAGCTGTATCAGCAGAGTTTACTCTAGAATTTAATCCCAATGCCACGGAGTATTTAGCACCCGTTACCTTAGCGCCAGCACCAATTGCCACAGAGGATTCAGAATCCTTAATATCAGACGCATTCGTTGTGTCACGCACTACTTTTGCATTACCACCGATAGCGATGGCATAATTACTTTCTACATACGAACTATTACCAACAGCAACACCTTCTGTAGCGCCTTTATATACCGTCGTGGTGGTAGGGCCCCCTGCTGGTGGATTCGTAATATTTTCTGTTACGGTATATCCAGTACTTGCATCACGACCTAAGGCTACAGATGATCCGCCATAGGCTCTCGCAATGGTACCGATAGCTACCGCATCATCACCTACCGCTTCTACTTTTTTACTAGCCGCACCGTTTGAACCAATAGCTATGCTATTAGACCCTGTTGCTCGGACTTCGTTACCTATACCTACAGAACGTTGCCCACTCACAGTGACATTAGTGCCGATACCCGTAGATAGTTGCGCTGAAGTAATGACATCACGACCAATCGCTGTTGCCCAATTACCACTTGCTTGTGCATAGGAACCAATCGCCACAGAAGCAGCGCCTGTGGCACCTTCACCATTATAGTTAGCACTTACATCAGTAACGCCATTCACCGTACGATTGGCTGTTTCTGTGGAATTTGTTTTATAGTATCTAACAGCTGCTTTTAACTGTTTTACATTGACAGCATCGTTATCGTTAACACCGCCTGCTACGTTTAAGATACGACGTTTTACAGAACTATTATTACCAACGGAAACCACACCATTACCTGTATCATTATTCGTATCTCCACTGAAAGCGGCTATCGTATTCGCTTTTGTATCGTTATATTCAACAGCAGAGTTTAAACCCAAAGCTACAGAATATTTCGAACCTGTAACACTAGCATTAGAGCCTAATGCCACCGCTCCTGTTGATAGCGCTGCCTTATTATCAGCATCTTTTCCTTCTAGTACTTTTGCACCAAGCCCAATGGCCACCGCATTAGTAGCTGTAGTAACCTTTGTAGTTGCCCCCAATGCAACAGAGCCAGTTCCATCTATTTCTGTATCACGACCGATGGCAACACCATCATTTACCATCGTGCCTGCATTCGTAACATTACCCGTTGTAGGGTCCACTGTTTTCACAACGCCCACACGTGCATTCGGACCAAAAGCTAAGGAGTGCGCACCACTAACTCTTGCATTCGTGCCGAGTGCTAACGCATTCCAATAATATGCTTTGGCCTCCTTACCGATCGCCACGCCAGCATTACCATTACTACCTTCACTCCAAGCTTGTGCACTATCACCGATGGCCACACCGTGGTCCACGTTTGCATAAGCATTAGGACCCAGGGCTACCGATTTTTGACCATTTGCGTAGGCATACACACCTAGTGCTAACGCATTAGTGCCTGTAGCTGTATCATTATCGAAGTTGGATTTAATTTTAACGACTTTATTATTTATCTTTGTGCCTAATGGATCGTTGATATCTGGGTAATCTTTTGCAGATTTATTCGACGCCCCTGCGATGGAAAGGAAATGAGCCGATTTATCTGTCCAGTCACGTAATTGTGCCACAGTAACCGCATCGGTATCTAACGCACCTGGTGCTACGTTGACGATACGACGAAGACCACGGCGACCGGTAGACTTACCATCAGCACCTTTCTCATCCCAGCCACCAACGGATACATAACCAGCCGTTACGGCATTTAATTTCGCTAACTCTGTACCCAATGTGGATCCTTGTGGCAAGTATGGATCAATAGATAAACCATGTACATTAGTAGCAGATGCACTGTCACTAAAGTTAGATTGACGAGTATTCGGATTCCCCCAATAATGAGTAGTAGAACGGTAACCTAAGGCAACAGAGTTTTCAAAATCTGCACTAGCCAAACGTCCCAATGCTGTAGAAGACGCCTTTGTAACTCTCGCAGAATCACCAATCGCTACAGAACTACTTGCTTCCTTTGAGATAGTAGCTCGTGTACCAAAGGCAATACTGTTCGGTGTATCTTGTGCTATGTTAGCGTTGAAACCGACTGCCATAGAGTTCAAGGAGTTATCACCAACGGATGCACTACTACCAAGTGCTACGGAGTTACCCGCATCTGTACCAATAGTAACATTCGAGCCTAATCCTGTAGCATTCATGGAACCATAACCAACAGAAGCACGTACCCCTACACCCACAGAGGACACACTTCGTATATCTGCCCCATAGCCCATACCGATACTATTATCACCCATAATGCGGCTACCAGGACCCATACCAATAGCCCCTGCACCAAATACAGTAGACTGTGTACCAATAGCAACTGAGTTTTCTTTCCGTACTTGTGCCCCTACGCCGACAGCAATGGAATTGGCAGATTTATCGCTTACATAGGATAAAGAACCAATACCGATACCGCTTAAGGAATCTACGACAGAACCAGAACCTTGAGCAATAGAAGACGTACCTTTTGCAGATGCATAGTAACCAATCGCAATAGCATTGTCACCACTCTTTTGGGATTTTTGTACTAGCTGTGTATCCCCATTGCTATCTTTCGTAGTCAAATACACACCCGCTTGTTTTTCAACTGTTAATGGTGTTGTCGTATTAGCTTCAACCCTTTTTACCAGTGTATTAATCGTACTACCCACTGTATCCTTGCCCTGATGCCCTACTTGGCCCGCATCTACAAGAGTCATATTATTAACATCTGTCAATGTAATGGCATCAACGTTAGCTTTCGCCTTATCCATCTTCTCTTTTTCAGCTGCAAGAGTTGCGGCTGAAGCGTTGGTATTGGCAACAACTCCATAATAGGAACTAACAGCATTTTGGTAATCAGCCAATGCCTTTAGTTGTGCTTCTGAATAGTTTCCAAGTGTACTACGTACGGCTTGGCGTAACGGATTCGTTGCATTATGTCCATCTGCTGCGGCGATATTATCTATAATATTAGCATTGGCATACGTTTTAAAACCAAAGGCTAAAGAACCTCTACCTACTGCTTTTGCGCTATAGCCGTAAGACATAGCACCTACTTCTGTAGACTCATTATGGTTACCTACTGCCAAAGATTGATTTGCAAAGGAACGGCTTTCTTCACCAATGGCTACTGCGCCCCTTGCTTTATCTGCTGTATAGGCGCGAAGACCCATGGCTGTAGAACCTTCGCCTAAGGCATAGGCTAAGGTACCCATCGCTGTAGCACCATCCTGCGCAGCAATAGAACGGGAACCAATGGCGATAGAACCAATGCCTCCAGAATAGGTAGGACTGAAAATACGATTTCCCGACTCATCACTCTGATTATATCCTGTTGCAAATTTGTTCCAGTCTACAATTTGATGGGTCCCTTTATCATCATTTTCAGATGAATACCATCTGGCATTTCTAAATAATTTTTTTGCTGCATCATTCTTACCATTCGGATCACCATATAATTCCTTAATGGTATCAAGGGGTATAATATCTCTATACTTTGTAGAAATATCGTCATTACCGATGGCAATCGAGGACGCTCCTGCTGCATATACGTCATTACCAATAGCCGTTGCCTGTTCTGCCGCCAAAGCATTACTACCTACCGCCGTACCTTGTCCACCAAATACATGAGCCGCATTACCTACAGCAGTGAACTTTCTCGGAGACTCTGCTGTGATGCCATGCGCCACAGCTCCTGCCCCAATAATAACAGAATCTTTTGCATTACGGTTTAAATCACCATTAAGGTCTCCATTCTTAATCGGAGCCAATACTACAGAATTACGTGGCAAATGAATACTGCCACTGTTATTATAATAGCTACTAGCCCCTGTAGCACCCGTAGTCAAATCAGTTTCCACATAAATAATCGCCTGTGCTGGTGGCGCAAAGAATCCAATTCCACCAGTGATCAAGAAGGCAATAACTGCCCCCTTGCTGTACATACCTTTATCTTTCAGCACGCGTTTTAGAAACCGCTCACATTCCTTAAACTCGAAACTTTTACCCATAAAACGTATCCTTTCTGCTTTTACCAGCAATCCATTCCTCACTACCATAATATCGCCTCAGCGTATTCACAGTACCGCTGTTATATATGGTGTAACAATACCTACAATATGTATGCACATAGATATGGATATATACCTTCACAATTACATAGATCTGAAATCATATGTATATGCTATACTTGCGTACTACATATGTGTGTGAATTCATAGTGCACCAACCATTTAACTCACGGCATAGTTATACTATATATTTTGTATAAATATTTGCACATCTATCACGCTTGATGAACTATCCTCATTCTATGTCATTTTTACTCTTGAAATAAATATACAAAAAGAGTAATATTCTCAAACTACTAAACTTGAAAATAATATGTACATATCTTTATGTATACGCATTCACTATATATTATACTAGTTTACTAGCCTTTATACAACGTATAAAACCTACATTTTTTGATAAATAAACGCATTACCCCCCCCCCATTTTACACGAATTGAATATAAATTGTTTTGTAGTGTTATTTACTATTTAGTTTTAATCAATTAATTTTACATAAACCGCTTTATTACGGCAAAGAACTACAGTGATACTTAGCATAGTTTGCTACTTTCTTATCGTCTGAATAAAACAATTACAGTAGCATTTCAGAACAAATTATGCTATACTTAACTTACAAATAAGAAGAGCCATCAACGTGTGCAGGCGTTAGGCTCATCTCGAAAACATAGAAATGGATTTGCCTAACGTGTAGAGGGAGGGAACCTCTTATCGTTAGGCTTTTTCATTAATTAGTTAAACCAATCAATGAGTCGTACTATTAATTTTAGAATTAAAATCAAGATATCGATTTTTCTAAACTTTTTCATAGTACCACCTCCTCCCATTAGGGAAGAGATAAGCCTAACAGCACGTTAATAGCTCTTGCATTTTTATTATAGCATAATCTATTCGTACTGTTTATATAAACTTACTATCATGTCGAACAACAAACTAAGCAAAGTGCAAGTTTGCAAACGATACCGTCACAAGTGCCCTTCCCCTTGAGGAACGCCGTTGTACGTAGCACATCTTGTGGCGCTCCTAACTACCTAACTCACACAAACACAAAAGCCCGTAACATGTTCCTGAACAAACCTACCGTAGGATCAGTTTGAGAAGGAATATGTTACGGGCTTATTTATACTAATTTAGACATCGCCACAAGATTGCATAGGGCAATAAGAGACGACTTATTTCGCCTCTACTGCTGCAATCGCACAAAGGTCAACGATATCGCTTACGGAGCAACCACGGCTAAGGTCATGGATTGGTTTTGCCAAACCTTGGATGATTGGTCCAATAGCAGTAGCCCCAGCAAAACGTTGTACTAATTTGTAACCAATGTTCGCAGCTTGTAAGTCAGGGAAAATCAAGATGTTAGCTTTACCAGCTACTTGGGATCCTGGAGCTTTACGTTCTGCTACGGATGGAACGATGGACGCATCTAATTGCAATTCCCCATCGAATGCGAAATCTACGTTACGGCCTTTCAAGTCTTCTACAGCTGCTACCACTTTATCAACTTCTGGAGAAGAAGCAGATCCTTTTGTGGAGAAGGACAAGAAGGATACGCGAGGTTCTTTCATACCTGCTACGGAACGAGCTTTACCAACACTGGACTCAGCGATATCAGCCAATTGTTCAGATGTTGGGTTAGGGATAACGCCGCAATCGGAGAAAATCAACAATCCGTCATCGCCGTATTCTTTTTTATCAGTGATCACAAGCATAGAGCTGGACACAGTTTTCAAACCAGCTTGTGTACCTACCACTTGGATAGCTGCACGAAGTACGTTTGCTGTAGGGCTTGCAGAACCTGCAACCATGCCGTCAGCCAAACCTAAACGCACTAACATAGCACCGAAGAACAATGCATCGCCAGTCATAGTAGCGTGTGCTTTTTCAGGTGTCATGCCTTTTTTCGCGCGCAATTCTACAAATGTATCTACCATTTTGTTTAATTCGCCGAATGTAGCTGGGTTGATGATTTCAGCACCTTCCAAAGATACACCAGCTGCTGTAGCTGCCGCTTGAATTTTATCTTCTGCACCAACCAATACAGGTACGCAGAAACCTTCTTTCAAAATCGCAGCTGCCGCTTCAATCACACGGCTATCTTCGAATTCTGGCAATACAATTTTTTTACCCAAGCCTTTTGCTTGCTCTTTTAAACTTTGAATTAAATCCATGGTATGTCCTCCTTTTAAGACCCATTTCGATATATCTACGCTTATTATACTATAACTAATTTTGATGTTCAAACCGCTTCATATAGTTATGGTGAAAGTATAGTATCTACTTCATTCATAGTTACCCTTACTACTGAAAGCGTTTCAAGTATCCATATATATGAATAACTCTATCTATCAATACTGCTTCGGTATAAACCCAAAGTGCTGCAATGCTTTATAAATCCCATCGTCATGGCAGGATGCTGTGACGTAGTCAGCTTTTTCTTTCAATGCATCACGGCCGTTTCCCATGGCAATATTCAGCCAATCTGGTCGGAACATGGACAGATCGTTATAGCCATCGCCAAAGACGATGACGTCTTGATAGGATGCGCCAAAACCATCAATCATTTTACGAATGCCATAAGCCTTATCCATCGGTTCAAACAGCACGCAGCCCTCTCCATAGCGGATGAGGTCCTTCGTCATGTGTACGATACCACGGCGTTGTTCCTCTTCTTCTGTGATGAATGCATAGACCTTGTAAAAATGCTCAATATCTTCCGGCACTATTTCTGGCACTACCTGTGTCTTCATCATATCCCATTGCACATCCCAGTTTAGGACACTTTCATAAGGGGTAATGCGAACAAAGTCATTTTTATGGGTCACACCCCAAGGCACATGATGGCTCGTCAAGTACTTGAGGTATTGCACGCACCGTTCCCGATCCATCCCCTGCATCCATTGCACTTCGTAGTTTTCTGTAATGCTATAGCCTCCATCAGCCACAAAGTTCGGTGTATTCGCCATTTTAGCAAAGCGCATAGCATCTACCTGCAAGCGACCGGTGGCAAGCCCCACATGATGCCCTTTGTCCTGCAAATAATCCAAAGAATATTGGGTACTTTCAGGAATCACCCCATCTGGCCAGACCGCTAGGGTATTGTCGATATCAAAGAAAAAATATTTCTTGTCCATCTAGTCCTCCTCAGCGTAAATACTGTTTCTCATCCCAACCGTTCACCAACTGAAAGCGGTCCTTCTGCTCTACATCCGGATATTTCTCATGGTCCACCTCGCTAGCAAACATCACTAAAGGACGCACGAAAGTTTTCCGCTCTCCATAGAGTTGTTGGTATACCACATGAGGCTCATCCGTCTCAGAATGGATGGCAATATCGATGACATAGTATAACATGCCTTTAAAATGACGATATAAACCGCCTACTACAATCTCTTGCATAGTCATCGTCCTTTCTGGCAACAATTATTTGCCTAGTTGTTTCGTTGTTTCTGTAACAGAGTACCACACGAGTTCATTCATGTAATAACGAAGCTCTTCACTCTTTACATATTTCGCATTACTGTCAGCTGCGCTTACAATAGCTGTGGCAATATCTTCGCCTGTTAACGTATTGCCTTTCGCTTGAATAGCTTCTTGTATATTGTCCAAGATATCATGGCGCAAATCTTTCAATACATACCACGCATAGCTGCCTTTTTCCTCTTTGTCATTACTAGCTAACGCAGCTGCTTCTTTATTGCGGTTGGGACGATCTAACTGATTATCACCATGCCAATTGTGAATGCGTTTAAAGAATCGCAAGCGCTTTGTAAGCTTTGTGTCCAAAATAGATAACACTTGGGCACCATCATAAACAGTCGCTTTGTCTTGTCCAGGTTTCTGCAAAGCTGTCAATAATTCGTCCATCGTAATGCCATGAACTGGTTTTGCCGTCATGGCAGATACAGACTGATTAGAACTTACCCAGCCTTTTTCTTTTATAGACTGATTTAGTTCTTCTAACGTCATCCCTTGGATGGAAGCTTTCATAGCCGCATATGTGGTTTGTTCTCCATCAATGGTACGCACTAAGCCATCAATGGCTTTTTCTGTTTCTGGCATAATTCCTAATATATGGTAGTCCTTCGCCACTTCTGTTACCTCGGATGGATGTTGACGAGCGAAAATGTCCTCGCTCATAGCAAAACTTGCGCCTACTGTTAACAATAATACTGTTGATACTACTAAACGTTTCAAAATTGTATCTCCTATATAACTTACTGAATCATATTCTACTCAATCTATCTTTTATTATATCATACCTTATAGATTTAAAGGAGCCACAACATTCCCTAAGAGGTTTGTTATGGCTCCTTTTCTATCGAGCATGTACGACATACTCTGCACTAGTTCATCCTATTTTAAGACATGATCTAGTTGTTTGTTAGTTTCTTTTGCTGTTTGTTTTGCTGTATACCAAACAAGTTCATTGATGTAGAAACGAAGTTCTTCTTGATCCACAGCGAACGCTTGTTTAGCTGCTGCTTGTGACAACGCATTCACAATGTCTTCACCAGTTGTTGCTACACCTTTTTGGTCAAGCACGGCTTTCACATTGTCCAATGCGTCTTGACGTACACCACGCAATACATTCCAGCCATAGCTGTTGCTATATCCATTCACCGCTTCTGTTCCATGTTCGTTATGTTTGTTCAAGAACACTTGATAGTTCGCAGTGTGTTCGTATTTGTTGTCCCCATTCCAATTATGAGCACGTTTAAAGAACTCCACGCGATTAGTCAAGTTGCGATCTAACACGCGCAAGAACTCATGATTCACATCATGTTCTGCATAGCGATGTTGACGATCTGTCAAGCGCTCACCACGATCATGACGAGCTACTAAATCTGCCTGCACCGCATGGGCGCGATCTAATGTCATACCTAATTCTTGTAATGCAGATGCCGTTTCTGGTGTCACTGCTTCTACTTCATATCCCACCGCTGGTGTTACGATATTGTCTGGATTCTTTTGATCGAACAACACATCTCCCATGGCAAAACTAGATGTTGTGGCAGCTAATAATACTGCCGTTACTACTAATTTTTTCATGCCTATATCTCCTATACATATTCTATTTACTAAATTATCTCATCTAGATATAGTATCTAATCTTTCTCACACATTGTACTATATTGTTTTTATTTTGTATACCATAGACCCTGTGAAAGCCGGAGCTTTCACAAAATCTATTCGTATTGGTTAGTAAAAATTAACCTTTTTTTACATATTTAAGTACTTCTGCCAATTGCGCTTTCAACTCATTAATTTCGTCTTTTTGCAATTGATTTTGTGCTTCTAATGTGGATACTTTATCTTGTAATGTATAGGAAGAGCTAATAGGACCTTGACGATACGCATCTTTCACTGCTGTTTCATCAGCACGAGATCCGAACTTCCAGCTAACGCCCGCATTCGCCATCAATTCATCATGATTGCTGCCGATAGATGCGCCTGCATGGAATAATAGAGACTCGTTTTTATAGTGTGCAATACCTAATGCCAATGCAGTTTGACCTTTGTAAGTACCTACGCTAGCCATCAATGTAGTTGGTTCCAATGGATCGTATTGTAAGTGACGCAATCCAGCCATCGCAGCAGATTGAGCACCTAAACGATTAACACGACTCTCCACATTAGTTGCGTAATTTACAATTCCTTTCAACTGTGCCACATTCACTGCATCAGTATCATTTTGACCTGCGGCTACATTAGTAATCTTCGTATTATCAGCATCAATACCATCTTTACCGATTGTCACTGTTGCTTTTGTGCCATCAGCTTTTTTGTTTTCTACAGTTAATCCATCGCCATTGATTGTTAATGTAGTGCCAGCTCCATCTGCTGTTGCTGCATTTGTAATAGACGTAATACCAGTCAATGTAGGCTGTAACGCTACGTTCAATGTATCTGCATTGGTAGCATCTTTTTTCACAGTGATATTGTTATCGCCATGGATTTTTAATGTGTCACCCAATTTACGTTTAACTGTATCATTTGCTGTATCGCCTTCAAACGTAAGACCTTTTTCAAGAATCGCATTCGCAGTGTTATGTAAATCTGTTACGTTTACTGCAGAGTTATTAACTGTAGTGCCTTCTTTAGCCTCTTTTAATTTAGCTAAGTAATCTGCATCTTTAGCAGGTTCACCTAACGCAGATGCCACATTATCCAATGTCATTGGAGCACCCGCATTCAATTTTGTATGAATTTTACCTGCAGGAACTTCTGCCCCATTTTTATCTACAAATTTACCATCTGTTGTTTTGAACACTTGGTTGCCATCTTTGTCTACAAAAATGGTTGGATTAGTTACACGTTCGTTGAATAATTGGCTACCGTTAACAGCATCTTTGGATTTTTCGGATACAGTACCATCTGCAATGTTAGATAGTTTATTTTGTGCACCTGTAGTTGTTCCATCTGGAGATACTAGGCTTGTCACAACCTCTTTAGTAGGAACCGCAGTTGCTCCTTGTTTTTTCTCTCCATTAGGCTCTACTTCATCAGCTTTGTAGTAATTGCCATCGTTTGCTTTCACTAAGCGATCACCGGCAGCATTTGTGAATACTACTGTACCAGCTTCGCCGTTACGAAGTGCATTCACCTTAGATGTTAAATCTTTACCATTCAAACCATCTTTACCAGTCGGTCCTTGTGCACCTGCAGAACCAGCTACGGCTGCACCATCTTGACCTGCACCTGCTTTGCCATCACGTCCGTCAGAACCTGTGTTACCAATGTTAGCTGCATTATCTAATGTTTTACGTGCTGTTTCCTCTAAACCAATTGTAATCGTACCGTTTTTATCAGTTTCTACAACCACACCTGTTTTAGGTCTTAATCCATCAGTATCTTTGCTAGGGCTATCTTGACCTGCTGGTAAATCAGTTGGTGCTATTGTACCAGTACCGGCTTTGAAAGTAATTACTTTATTTTTCGGCACTACTGTAGTGCCCGTTCCAGTACCATCATCAACATGTAAATCCCAGGCGTGATCATCTACATATTTTTTAGTAGCTACATCTGAATTGTCTGTTGGTTCTGCCACGTTTGTGATTTTTTTACCACCCGCATCGATACCATCTTTACCGATTTTCACTGTTGCTTTCGTACCATCAGCTTGTTTGTTTTCTACAGTTAATGCATTGCCATCGATTGTTAATGTAGTGCTTGCTACTTTCCCTGCATCAGGTTGTGCTGGATCTACTGGAGCTGCATTTGTAATAGATGTAATATTTTTTAAATCTTTTACTAAACCAATTTCTAGTTTACCATCAACATTTTTAGTACGGATGTTGTTGGCTGCTGTTGCTACAGTATCTGCTACTGTACCTTCACCTACGATGTCGAGTTGCTCGCCTAATTTTTTGGCGATTACATCTCCTAGGTTACCTTTGAATTTCAAGCCTTTTTCAACAATCGCATTCGCAGTGTTATGTAAATCTGTTACGTTAGTAGCTGCATTTTTAACTGGACTATTATCTTTAGCCGCTTCTTTTAATTTTTCTAATGTATCTGCACCCGCTACTGGCGTCACTACAGAAGAAATATTATTTAATACAGTTGTACCATTTGTTACAGTACCATCTGGGCTTACTAGACGTGCTTCTGGTGTCACTGCTACAGGAGCTGTACCACCATTTTCAGCTTCAGTTTTTACATTGCCATCTGGTTTTACTTCATCAGCTTTGTAGTAATTGCCATCGTTAGCTTTCACTACACGGTCGCCGGCCGCATTTGTGTACACTACCGTACCAGCTTCGCCGTTACGAAGGGCATTCACCTTAGATGTTAAGTCTTTACCATTTAAGCCATCTTTACCAGTTGGGCCTTGTGCACCTGCAGAACCAGCTACGGTTGCACCATCTTTACCAGCACCTGCTTGACCATCACGTCCGTCAGAAGCCGTATTACCAATGTTTACTGCATGGTCTAGTGTTGTACGATCTGCTTTTTCTAAGCCAAGTGTGATGTTGCCTTCGTCATCTTTTGCAATAACAATGCCTTTTTTAGGTTTATCTGCAGCATCGCTTATGTCTGCACTAGCTTTTAATGTAATCGCTTTATCTTTTGCTGTTACAGCTTCCGCTGGATTATCGCCATTTTGAACTTTTAAGCCCCATTTTTGAGCATCTACATATTCTTTATTGGCTGCATCTTTGTCAGCTTCCGGTGTTGCCACGTTAGTGATTTTTTTATTACCCGCATCAATACCATCTTTGCCGATTGTCACTGTTGTTGTGTCAGCACCTTTTTTGTTCACTACGGATAGCTTATCGCCATCGATAGTTAATTTCGTACCATCTCCATCTGCTGTTGTTGCATTTGTAATCGACGTAATACCAGTCAACGCTGGGTTCACATTATATTTGTAAGGGCTAGCTACTGTGCCATCGCCTTCAACAGTTGTGTTCGTACCAGCTGCAAAGTTTGGTTTTACTGCAGAAATAGTATATGTTTTCTTACCTGTTGTTTTATCTTCGTCGGAAGTAACGGTAACGCCATCACCTTGTACGACTTCTGTGCCTAATCCAGTAATCACTTTTTTACCAGCATCTGTAATGTTGGATAAGTTTTTATCTGCCAATGGACTTGTTGCATTAGTGATTGCTGTATTAACTGCGCCTGCTGTCGCAAGTTTGTTTGCATCGCCAGCATCTGTAATATTAGCAGCCACTACAGGTGTTACTGTAATGTCGCCATTATTGTTAGTAACAGTTAATGTGTTCGCATCACCAGAAGTAACAGATTTCACTGGGTTTAAACCAGAAATTGTAGCCTCTTCTCCTGTTATGTCGTTACCGTCAGCATCTACATATTTTAATGTAACAGTTCCATTATTCACAGTATACGCTTGTGGTTTAATATGACGTTCTGCTGTTTTATCTAACTTACCTTCAACTTTTTCATTCGTTGCATGTAACTGTTTACCTGTCACAGCATCAGTAGAACTATTTGTTAATGCAGCATCTGCTAAGTTAGTCACCTTAGCACCACCTACATTCACGCCGGCCGCATTGATCGTTACTGCAGTACCAGCACCAGTGAAAGTTAATCCAGTATCACCAGTAATAGACGTAATACCTGTTAACGCCGGATTCACGTTGTATTTGTAAGGTTTATCTTTTGTACCATCACCATCAACAGTTGTATTCGTACCATTTGCAAAATGCAGTTTTGCTGCAGAGATGGTGTATGTTTTCTTACCTGTTGTTGCATCTTCAGCGGAAGTAACAGTAACGCCATCACCTTGTACCACTGCTGTGCCTAATCCAGTAATTACTTTTTTACCAGCATCTGTAATGTTGGATAAGTTTTTATCTGCCAATGGCTCTATTGCATTATTGATAGCTGTATTGACTACGCCTGCTGTCGTAAGTTTATTTGCATTGCCAGCATCTGTAACATTAGTAGCCACTACTGGTGTTACTGTAATATCGCCATTATTATTAGCAACAGTTAATGTGTTCGCATCACCAGAAGTAACAGATTTCACTGGATTTAAACCAGAAATTGTGGCTTCTTCTCCTGTTTCTGTGCCATCAGCATCTACATACTTTAATGTAACAGTTCCATTATTCACAGTATACGCTTCTGGTTTAATATGACGTTCTTTTGTTTTATCTAATTTAGCTTCTATTTTTTTATTAGTAGCATCTAACTGCTTACCTGTTACAGCATCAGTAGAATCTTCTGATACATCACCTTCTTCTAGGTTAGTGATTTTTTTACCGCCTACATCAACGCCATTATCAGTGATCGCAACGGTTGTTGCGCCACCATTCAATGTCAATGTATCACCAGTGATAGATGTAATACCTGTTAAGGCTGGGTTTACATTATATTTGTAAGGGCTGTTTTCTGTGCCATCGCCCTCAACAGTCGTATTCGTTCCATTTTCAAATTTAGACGGAGCCGCTCCACCGCCACCGCCGGCAGCATTTTTAAGTTCCTCTTTTAAAGAGTCACTTAATTTTAATTTATACTTACGGGTAACACCGTTTTCAGTACCTTTTTCAGGATTTTCACTGTTACCTGTATCAACAACAATATCGTCACTATCCTCTACAAGAGTATCATTAGCTTTTACGATGAAATTATTAAACGTAGCTTTTACGTTTCCGGGAGCATCATCTGCTGTAAAAGTATTCGTTGTAACACTTACATTATTACCTGCTTCCACATGATAATAAGGAATATTTAGTGCAACCGCATTTGGATCAAAGGGCACTTCCGTATATGTTGGAGGATTAAAGTCAGGTGGTAAATTAGGGTCCGGCCCTTCAGATTCCCCTCCACTAGCCATCACCCATGGCGCACTAGGAGAAAATGACGTCGCTACTGTCGCTGCTGTTACAGCCAACAATGCAACAGCGTATTTTTTACGTTTTATTGAAATTTTATCTTTCATACATTCTATTCCTTTCTACTTACCTTATACACTAACATTACTATATATTCCATGTAATAATATCAATAAATTTGTAAATATTCATTAGATTCTATCGGTAAATACATTAAAGTGTATTTAGGTTTAAGGTCCATATTATAAGCAACAAGACCATCTGTGGTTCCATACTTATAAAAGTAATATAACACCAACATGACATGTATCATTTATAATAACACATGCCTATTTTAATTTAATTGTATTAAATTATATTTAAAATTTTCAATCCTTTATTATCATCATACTATATATTTTGAATATATACAATAAAAATGTTGATAAAATTACTTATTTTATCCTCTTCCCCCCCCCCATTTTAAACGAAATGAATATTTAATACTATTTTTGCCAATTCTATAGTCTATTTTATGAAAAATCTTATACTTCATTACCTATACAAATAATCACAACTATTATAAACTTAAAAATTTATACCATTTCTTAAACGTGATACTCATCAATAGGGTATCCCCATATCTGATCTTCCCACCCTCCTGAGAAACACCATTACGAGTAGTAGCCTTCGTGGCGTTCCTTACTATCTAAATCACAGAAGTGCAAGAAGAGCACGGCGTGCCCCGAACAAACTAAGACTAAGTCACGTTCACTTGTATCATAATTGCATCCACTGTAAAAAGAGCACGGCATGTTCCTGAAGAAACATTATGAAATACCGTTTCTGAAGGAATGTGCCGTGCTCTTCATTTGCTATATATCATTAATTGAACGTGACAATCATCAACAGGAGAGCACCGTGCTCTTCCCTTTGCCCTATGTATTCAAGAACACCACAAGGCTACATAGCGTCACAAGTGACGACTCATAGCGGAACAAGTACCGATTGTATTAGATCTACAACTTGTGCTATAATTAAGTCAACAAAAGAAGAGCCATTAACGTGTAGCCGGCGTTAGGCTCATCTCTAGAAATTGCAAATAAGAAATGGCCTAACGTGTATAAGTACTGGTAATACTTATTGTTACGTTAGGCTTTTTCATTGTCTACTTAAGTAGATCAATGAGCTGAATTGCCAAACTAGCAATAGAAATAATCAAAGAGATTTTTTCATATTTAGTCATAGCAACCACCTCCTCCCATAATAGGAAGAGACGAGCCTAACAACACGTCAATAGCTCTTACATTTTTTATTATAGCACAATCTATTCGCACTGTTTATATAAACTTAAGCCCCTTAGCGATCAGAAAACTAAGCAAAGCGCAAGTTTGCAAATGACACTATCCCTTGAGGAATGACATTACGAGTAGTGGCGTTTGTGGCATTCCTGTACTACCTAAATCACACAAACGCAAGAAGAGCACGACATGTTCCGGAGCAAACCTAACCACTGTATCAGTTTGCGTAGGAATATGTCGTGCTCTTCCCTTTGCCTTATGTAGTCACGAACGCCACAAGGCTACATAGCAAAACAAAAAACAATTGCATTACCTCTATAACCTATGCTATAAGTTACTTATTTAATAACAAAAGCCGTTCAATTTCCAATACATTAGGGAAAATTAATCGTATCCCCTTTCTTTGTAAAGCTAAAACTTTACGAGCTTTCTTTTGTAATTCTCTTTCAAATCGACCGTCAACTCTGACAGGTTTTTTATAAATTCCATCTACGTATTCATTTTTAATGTATAGGATACTAACTGGACACATATTCTGAATTAGAAAAGCCTTCTCATACCCAAGAACTTCTCCAAATAAAATAGTGTCACATTTTCCATATTTATCAATCTTCGTATTATATATTTTCTGAAATTTATCTACTTGCGATGAAAAAGGTATCATCCAATATAATTTAGTTGCTGTATCTAAAAAAGCATAAAAGCATGGTCTATCATGTGGCTGACCATCTATAGTTTCTTTATTTTTCATTAAGTGTGGATCTGGAAAATCTATAAAGTATTGATCTTTTATATAATAAAAGTGACCTGTATTCATAAAATCCTCCCTAAAAAATAGACCCCATTCTTTTGAATGGAGTCTAACTATTTGAGCTCGAACACTTATTGAGTCGCATATCGAGTAGCGACAACCATTTGAACTTAATCTTATTTTAGTTGCTTATTAAGTAACAACAAATATTAGAGATACTAGTATCTCTAATACTAGTATACGCATTCAAAAAGATAACGTCAATAATAAAATCTATATCCTTCCCCTGAGGAACGCCGTTACGAGTAGTAGCCTTTGTGGCGTTCCTTACTACCTACATCACACAAACGCAAGAAGAGCACGGTGTGCCCCAAACAAACTAATACTAAGTCACGTTCACTTGTATCATAATTACATCCACTGTAAAAAGAGCACGGCATGTTCCTGAAGAAACATTATGAAATACCGTTTCTGAAGGAATGTGCCGTGCTCTTCCCTTTGCCCTATGTAGTTACGAACGCCACAAGGCTACATAGCGAAACAAGTGACGACACATAGCGAAACAAATGACGATTGTATTTGATAGCAAACTATGCTATACTTGGAGTATCAAAAAGAGAGCCATTAACGTGTCGTTGGCGTTAGGCTCATCTCGAAACAACAAAATGTGATGATGCCTAACGTGTATAAGTACTGGTTATACTTATCTTTACGTTAGGCATTTTCATTGTCTATTTAAATAGATCTTTAAACAGGTCAATGATACTTACTATTACAGAAATTAGATAAAGCAATAAAGTATACTTTTCATACTTTCTCATAGTATCACCTCCTCCTATATTAGGAAGAGACGAGCCTAACTCACGTTAGTGACTCTCTTACAATCATTATATATCAAAATATATAATATGTGAAATAATAACATTACGAATACTATTTTGGAGAACGCCATTACGAATTGTAGCGTTTGTAATATTCCTACAACCTGTGATATAATTAAGACAACAAAAGAAGAGCCATCAACGTGCAGCTAGCGTTAGGCTCATCTCGAAAAACGTTAAATGAGAATTAGCCTAACGTGTTAAGGTATGCTAGACCCTATACGTTAGGCTTTTTCATTGTCTACTTAAGTAGATCAATGAGCTGAATTGCTAAACTAGCAACAGAAATCATCAAAGAGATTTTTTCATACTTAGTCATAGCAACCACCTCCTCCCATACTAGGAAGAGATGAGCCTAACAACACGTCAATGGCTCTTACATTTTTATTATAGCATAATTTATTCGCACTGTTTATATAAACTTTATGCCTCTATACTCAGCAAACTAAGCAAAGCGCAAGTTTGCAACTGATACCGCCGCAAACACAAAAAGACCGCAATATACTCTTAAACAAACTTACCATAGGGTTAGTTTAAGAAGAATTATGTTGCGGTCTTTCCTTCCCCTGAGGAACACCGTTACGAGTAGTAGCCTTTGTGGCGTTCCTTACTACCTAAATCACACAAATGCAAGAAGAGCACGGTGTGCCCCGAACAATCTAAGACTAAATCACGTTCACTTGTATCATAATTGCATCCACTGTAAAAAGAGCACGGCATGTTCCTGAAGAAACATTATGAAATACCGTTTCTGAAGGAATGTGCCGTGCTCTTCATTTGCTATATATCATTAATTGAACGTGACAATCATCAACAGGAGAGCACCGTGCTCTTCCCTTTGCCCTATGTAGTTACGAACGCCACAAGGCTACATAGCGAAACAAGTGACGACTTACTTTTTGATCCAAGGCATCAATTTACGTAATTCGCCACCCACTTCTTCTACTTGATGTGCTGCAGATTGTTTACGTTGTTGGTTAAGATATGGGTAACCTGCTGCATAGTCGTTAAGGAATTGATCAGCAAATTTGCCGTCTTGGATATCTTTCAATACACCGCGCATAGCTTCTTTCGCTGCTGCTGGGATTACTTTTGGTCCTGTTACATAGTCACCGAACTCAGCTGTGTTGGAGATGGATTTACGCATTGTTTCGAAACCACCTTCGTAGATTAAGTCGATGATTAATTTCATTTCATGAACACATTCAAAGTATGCATTAACTGGATTGTAACCAGCTTCTACCAATACTTCGAAACCAGTTTGCATCAACGCACATACGCCGCCGCAAAGTACTGCTTGTTCACCGAATAAGTCAGTTTCAGTTTCTTGACGGAAGTCAGTTTCCAAGATACCGGAACGGCCACCGCCTACACCGGATGCCCATGCCAATGCTACTTCTTTAGTGTCTCCGCTTGGATCTGCGTATACAGCGTACAAGCAAGGAACACCAGAACCCTCTTGGAATGTACGGCGTACTAAGTGACCAGGGCCTTTAGGAGCTACCATGAATACGTTTACGTCAGCAGATGGTTTGATTTTACCGAAATGAATGTTGAAACCATGAGCAAATGCCAAGTACGCACCTTTTTTAAGGTTAGGAGCGATGGATTTTTCATAAGTTTCTGCTTGCAATTCATCTGGAATCAAGATCATCACAACGTCTGCACCTTTTACAGCTTCGCCTGTTTCTTTAACTACGAAACCAGCTTCTTCTGCTTCTTTCCAGGATTTGGAACCTTCCCGAAGACCGATTTGTACATCCATGCCGCTTTCTTTCAAGTTCAACGCATGTGCATGACCTTGAGAACCGTAGCCAAGAACCGTAATTTTTTTACCTACTAATACTTGTAGATTGCAATCTGCATCATAAAATACTTGTGTGCCTAAAATGTTACCTGCCATTGTGATAACCTCCTACTTTGTAATACATAATGATGTTTATAATTTACTAGATTTTCTAGTGAAATTCAACTTATTTTAAGCCTTTCGGCTTACGGATTTACCATACTTACTATGATAATTTAGTATAAATAAAAATATCTTTGTACACCCTACAAAAACATTTTATGAAAGTACCTGCAACCAAGGTCGATCTTGGACCCAAGTTACTTTCACAGATACACCATAGAGTGCTGATAATATCTCATCGGTAATAACCTCATATTTCGGCCCCGATTGAAAGATTTTGCCTTCTTTTAATAGTGCCACATGGGTCACTGTGGGAAGGATTTCCTCGATTTGGTGCGTCACGTAGATAAACGGACACGGACTGTCCTGCGCTCTTCGTTGATTGAGATGACGGAGCAATTGCTCCCGGCTCGGCACGTCCAGTCCATTGCATGGTTCGTCTAGGATGAGCAAATCGGGACTCGTCATCAGTGCTCGACCAATGAGGGCTCGTCGTTGTTCTCCCGTGGACAATACTCCAAAGTGACGATGTTGTAATTGTTGCAATCCCATACTTGCTAGGACCGCATCACAGTGCTGTTCTTCTTCCTCTGTCACATCATGGTATATACCAATCGTTCCATGGGCCCCAGAGAGCAAAATCTGGCGCACCGTTTCGTCTCGCATCGTTCGTTCAAATTGCCCTAAGGTAGAACTGACGAATCCGATGCGATTTTTTACGTCTTTCCATACGCATTGTCCAAAGGTATGCCCTAGGACACGGACCTCACCACGGGTGACGCAAGTATATGCCATAATCATGCCTAGTAAGGTAGACTTACCTGCCCCATTAAGACCCAATAGTGCCCAATTTTCCCCTGTGTTCACATGCCAATCTACACCTTGTAAAATTGCATCTCCATTGCGGACAAAGGTAACGCCTTCGTAATGTAATAACTCACCTTGTTTTGGTTCTGCTATGTTCATTACATTTTTTCTCCACGGCTCATAGCAGTGCAACCTGTTTTCGCAATTTCCAAAATACCATATTCTTTCATAATTTCTATGAAAGCATCCAACTTCTGCGTTTCTCCTGTAATTTCTATCACGATGGAGCTCGGTCCTACATCGAGTACATTGCCACGGTATACATCCGCTAATTGGATGATTTGTGGTCGTACCGACACGTCCGCTTTTACTTTAATAAGCATCAATTCACGACGCACCACTTGTTCTGGAGAGAATACTTTGACTTTTATAGCATCTACTAGTTTATAGATTTGTTTTTGGATTTGGTCCAATTGCACTTCGTCTGTTTCTACAGTCAATGTAATCCGTGCTTGATCCTTTGGAATGGAAATGCCCGATGTCATTTGGGTCACGGAGTAGCCACGACGATTGAACAAGGAAAGGATTCTTGCCCCGATGCCTGGTTTGTTTTTTGTAATCACTAACACTTGGTGTTGTTGTCCTTTACTCATTGTCAGGGCCTCCTTTCAATCCCATCATATCTTTGGCTGTGCAACCGGCTGGAATCATTGGGAACACATTTTCTTCTCGTTCTACCATACAGTTAATCACCACTGGCTCGTCAGATAGGATCAGGTCTCGCAATTGGCTACGCAACTCTTCGATGGTGGATAATGTCACCCCTTGTACACCATAGGCTTTTGCCAAGGTTTCAAAGTCTGGGTTCACTTCTAAGTCTACGAAGGAATAGCGACGTTGATTAAACAACTCTTGCCATTGACGAACCATGCCCAAGAAACCATTGTTGATGATCACGACTTTCACAGGGATATTGTAAGCTTTCAACAAGAGTAATTCTTGGCTGTTCATTTGCAAGCCTCCATCACCTGTGATGAGTACTACTTTTTTATCTGGTTGTGCCACTTGTGCACCAATGGCTGCTGGCAAGCCAAAGCCCATCGTACCAGCACCACCGGATGTGATGATCGTATTCGGCTTTGAGAAAGTAATAAATTGAGACGTCCACATCTGGTGTTGTCCTACGTCTGTGACCACGATGGCATTGCCCTTCAAGATATTGTCAATTTCATAGATTACCTTTTGTGGTAATAGAGAATCTCCCTCATGAGGATGCACTCGAATTGGATATTCTTCACGCCATTCACGGATGCGTTCCAACCAACTTTCATGCGTTTGTGGAGTCAATTCATGATTCATTTCATTCAATACATGTTTCAAATCCCCAACGATTGGCACATTGATAAGTTTATTTTTACCAATTTCAGCTGGGTCAATATCTACGTGGATGATCGTAGCATCTTTGCAGAACTCCTTCGGAACCCCTGCGATTCGATCGTCGAAACGAATCCCTAATGCTAACACTACATCTGCTTCATTCACAGCATAGTTGGCATATACTGTACCATGCATGCCTAACATACCTAGGGATAATTGGTGTTCTCCTGGAAAGGACCCTAAGCCCAATAACGTATTCACTACTGGAACTTGGCATGTAATCGCCAATTTGTAAAGTTCTTCTGTAGCATTCGATAATAGTACCCCATGACCTGCTATGATAAGAGGTCGTTTCGCACCTTTCAATAGATCGATAGCTTTCTTGATTTGTTTTGGATGTCCGATGTAATTCGGATCATAGCCTTCAATAGAAATTGGTTCATTAAAAATAGCTTCAAATTCTTCATAGGAAATGACATCTAATTGCGCATCTCGTGTGATGTCTACCAGCACAGGACCTGGTCGACCGGTAGTCGCTAAGTAGTACGCTTCTTTCACAGTTCGAATCATGTCTCGGATATCTTTCACCAAGTAGTTATTTTTCGTCACCGGCATGGTAATGCCCACGATATCCGATTCTTGGAACGCATCTTTTCCCAGCAAGTGGCTGCACACCTGACCTGTAATGGCCAAGAGAGGAATGGAATCCATATGAGCCGTCATAATGCCTGTCACAAGGTTCGTCGCCCCTGGGCCAGACGTAGCTAAACAGACCCCACATTTACCAGACGCACGAGCATAGCCGTCCGCTTCATGGGCTGCCCCTTGTTCATGACGTGCTAAGTAATGGTTAATACCCTCGAAATCATAAATTTCATTGTATATAGGAATTACGGCGCCGCCGGGATAGCCAAATATATCTGTCACTCCCAAGCGCTTCAATGTTTCTAGGAGTATGCGGGCTCCTCGAATCATCTTCTGTTCACTCATAGTTTATCCTCTTTCTATATCCATTCTATTCATTAGTCATGTTCATTAAATTCATTAGAACTGATACGGTGAATCGTATATCCACGGTCCGCCATGGCAGCCGTAATTTTCTTGATATGATCTTCTCCGTTCGTTTCTACGGTCACCACCAACTCCACTTCATGGAATCGGTCCAAGTTTTTAAACTGATTATGTTCTAATTTGATGACATTCGCATTTTGTTCTGCCAAGATTTCAGACACCGCCACTAATTGGCCTGGTTTATCTGATAAATTCACAGCAAATGTGAAAATACGGCCCCGTACAACTAAGCCTTTCGTAATCATAGACGCAATGGTTAATACGTCGATGTTGCCACCGCTCAAAATGCTGACCACAGTTTTGCCTCGCACCCGTAGCTTTTTCAAGCCTGCCACTGAAAGTAACCCTGCATTTTCACCGATGATTTTATGTTTTTCCGCCAATAACAGGAAAGCTTCCATCAGTTCATAGTCGGATACGGTGACGATTTCATCCACATAGGTTTGAATATATTCCAAATTCTTTGTGCCGATTAATTTCACAGCCGCTCCATCTGCAATGGTGCTCACCGATGGTAATACTATTGGTTTTCCCTCTTCTACAGCTGCTCTTGCACTGGCTGCACCCTCTGGTTCTACACCGATGATCTTCACTTGTGGATTTTTTAACTTTGCTGCTGCTGCCACACCAGAGATCAATCCGCCACCACCAATTGGTACTAAGATAATATCTGCATTTGGCAATTCTTCTAAAATTTCTAAGGCTATCGTTCCTTGCCCTTCGATGACATCTTCATCATCGAAAGGATGGACGAACACATAACCGTGCTTTTCTTGTAGTTCACAAGCCTTTTCATAAGCTTCGTCATAGACTTCGCCAGCGAGCACTACTTCTGCACCGTATTGGCGCGTCGCCTCTACTTTAATGAGCGGTGTGTGACGTGGCATGACGATGACTGCTTTAATTCCTAAACGTTGAGCTGCTAGCGCCACACCTTGCGCATGATTGCCGGCAGAGGCAGCAATAACGCCACACGCCTTTTCTGCTTCTGTTAATTTGGAAATTTTATTGTACGCACCCCGCAATTTGAAAGACCCTGTACGCTGTAAATTTTCCGGTTTAATATATACATCATTGCCTGTTTCTTGGGAGTACACAGAGCTATGAATTAATTTTGTTTTCACGGCGATGGTAGCGAGTCGCTCTCTAGCCTCCATGAAATCATATAATTTATGCATATAAACGTCCTTTCCTAAGTATGTATTCTATCTACGAACCTGTACTTCCCTCATAGATATGTCTATCCTGACTACATTCCCTCTTATGCTTCGTCTAGGATTTCGATAGCACCTTGTGCCGCAGAGGATACATGCATAGCATATTTTTTCAAGTATCCTGTCACATCTGATTTATACGGTGTTAAGTTTGCTTTTCTTCGTTCAATTTCTTCCTCTGAAAGTTTCACATTCAAGGAACGATTTGGAATATCGATTTCGATGATATCTCCATCTTCTACGATGGCGATAGTGCCACCAGATGCTGCTTCTGGAGATACGTGACCAATGGAGGCGCCACGTGTAGCACCAGAGAAACGACCATCTGTAATCAAGGCTACGTCTTTACCAAGACCCATACCTGTGATTGTCGCTGTTGGTGTCAACATTTCACGCATACCTGGACCACCTTTTGGACCTTCGTAGCGAATGATGACTACATCACCTTTCACAATTTTGTGACCCATGATCGCTTCTACCGCTTCTTCTTCGCTGTTGAATACTTTCGCTGGACCAGAGTGAACCAGCATTTCTGGATCTACAGCGCCTTCTTTCACAACGGAACCATCTGGAGCCAAGTTACCTTTCAATACAGCGATACCACCTGTAGTATACACTGGATCGCTCCAAGGATGGATCACATCTTCGTCTAGGACTTTCACAGTTTTTGCAATCGTACCTTGGTCCACCAAGCTCACAGATTTTGCACTTTCATGCAAGTGACCTTGTTCTTGTAAACGGTGCATCACCGCATACACACCGCCTGCGGCATGTAAATCTTCGATGAAATATTTACCAGATGGAGACAATTTCGCCAATTGTGGGGTCTCTCCTGCAATGCGGTTGAAATCATCCAATGTTAAAGACACGCCCGCTTCATGAGCGATAGCTGGTAAATGTAATGCTGTGTTGGAAGAACCGCCCAATGCCATATCAACTGCTACCGCATTTTCAAAGGCTTCTTTCGTCAATACATCTTTTGGACGTAAGCCTTCTTGTAAGACCTCCATTACTTGCATACCCGCACGTTTTGCTAGACGCAAACGCTCGGAGTAAACCGCTGGGATGGTCCCATTACCTGGTAATGCCATACCCAATGCTTCTGTTAAGCAGTTCATGGTGTTCGCTGTGTACATACCAGAGCAAGATCCGCAAGTTGGGCATGCTACGTTTTCAATATGTTCTAATTCTTCTTCGGAAATTAATCCTGCTTCAAATTTACCAACTGCTTCAAACACGTCGGATAAACCAATTTTTTTACCATTGTGCACGCCTGCTAACATAGCGCCACCAGAAACGAACACAGATGGTAAGTTTAAACGAGCAGCGGCAATCAACATACCTGGCACGACTTTATCGCAGTTAGGAATGAATACCATTGCATCGAATGGTGTGGCCATCGCAGAAGCTTCGATGGAGTCAGCAATGATATTGCGTGTTACCAAGGAATATTTCATACCGATGTGGTTCATAGCCAATCCGTCACAAATACCGATGGTATTAAATTCCATAGGAATACCGCCAGCCTCGCGGATGCCATCTTTCACAGACTGTACAAGATTTTTTAAATGCACATGACCTGGAATAATTTCATTGAAAGAATTGGCAATCCCGATGATTGGTTTTCCAATTTCCTCGTTGATAAATCCTAATGCTTTTAATAATGAACGATGTGGAGCTCTTGTAGCCCCTTTTGCTACTCTATCACTGCGTACCATATGATGATCCTTTCTACGTATGTAAATATTTTTATAACACTTGTTATGGTTACCTATTGTTGTCTATGTACTATGTCTATTCACCCGTTAAATCAATGAGATTTTTATGAGATATATCTATTTGATTTTCCTTTGGAGTTTATTATGTTCCTTGTAGATCTAAACCCATATCTGTTACTGTGACATACTAGTTAGACATAAAAAAGGGCGACCCCTGAGGAATCGCCTTTTAGTATATATGTATGCACGTTAATCAAATAGACTACAACAACCTAGATTCCTTATGCTATACACAAAGAAACCTAAGATGGTAGCTCTACCGAAGAAAAGGCGACCTCTATGGAATTGTTAGTTCTAATGACGTTCACTACTAAGAACAGGACGAGCACGAGAATTGCTAACAATGCCATGATAATCTCCTTTCTGTACAATATGCGTACAAATCGTAACTATAAGTGTAATACTTTAAAAATAAAATAACTGTCTACTATTGTAACACCTTTGTCCACTGTGTGCAAGTACATATCTATATTTTTTTACTCTTTCAGATGTGTTATTTTTCACAATCTGTTATACTATAAGTGTTACTTCCCCTATACTGGTAACAGAGAGGGGGTGAGATTTGTGAAATTAATACTCCTTACTCTTTTTATCTCGATTACGGCAAATGTCCTCGCTTACTACATTTGTAAATGGCTAGATCGAGTATTTAAGAAGTAACTAGCCTAGCCTTGTCAGCTATATAGACAAATAAAAACACCCAGGTCTAGCCACCTGGGTGTTTTTTTGGTGAGCTTTGTGAAATCACCATTACTCTTTTTCGCTTGTCTAAATTGTATCATAAATTGTAAAAAAATAAAACCCCACGGTTGGCAGACCGTGGGGTTTCTTTTGCTTGTAAATGGAAATCATCAACTTTATTCCAAATCCATTATATCACAGGTTAATAAAAATTTAAATCTTATTCCCCTAAAAAGCGTTTTGCCTCGCAGTAGTTTACGATACCTTCTACTACTTTTTTAGCTTCACGCATAGCCAATACTACCGTAGCTGGTTTATGCACTACGTCACCACCTGCAAATACACCTTTACGGCTTGTCATACCATATGGCATATCCTGTGTTACTACATAACCAGACTCATTCACTTCGATGCCATTACCAGGACCTACCAAACGAGCATTCGGTTTATGACCGATAGCCACAATAATTTTATCAGCTGGTAATGTAAAATCTTCATCAGTGCTTTTCACGGATCCATCTTCTTGTAATTCTTGTCGTGTCAATGTTAAGCCTTCCACGATATCTGAACCAGTTACTTCTTTTGGAGCAGCTAAGAACTCAAATTGAATACCTTCCTCTTTTGCCTCTTCAAATTCAGATGGGTTCGCTGGCATTTGCTCTTGTCCACGGCGGTAGGTAATGGTGACACTTTCAGCCCCAAGGCGAACACAAGTACGAGCCGCATCCATCGCTACATTACCAGCACCGATGATAACAACTTTATCACCTTTGTATACTGGAATCAATTCTTCTTCAGCTCTACCATTTTGTACTAATTGTACAGATGTCAATAATGCCATCGCCTGTAACATACCTGCTTTATCATCGCCAGGCAAGGAAATTTCCGCCGGCACATGGGTGCCCGTAGCAATGAAAATCGCATCGTATCCTTCTTCAAACAAAGAATCTAAGTTGCGATCTGGACCTATTGTTACATTACACTCAAAGGTAACCCCTAACGTTTGTAATCGTTTTACTTCACGGCGCACAATTCGTTTCCCCAACCGGAACTCTGGAATACCAAATAATAAAATACCACCCGGTTCATCTTGGCGCTCAAACACTGTCACCGCATAGCCTAATTTTGCCATATCTCCAGCTACAGTCAATCCTGCAGGGCCGGATCCAATCACAGCAATTTTACCTTGATCTTTACGATTTGGTTTCACCTTACGAAGGTTATTGTCGCTTTCAAAATCGGCTGCAAAACGTTCTAATTTACCAATATTAATGGGTTTGTTCGCACGATTTAAAATACATGCGCCTTCACATTGTTTTTCACGAGCACACACACGGCCACACACAGCTGGCAAACTACTACGCTCTGCAATAATATCGTTGGCCAATCCAAAATTACCATGTGCAATGGCTTGGATAAAACGAGGAATTTCATTTTCAATAGGACAACCTGTACGGCACAACGGTTTCGCACAGTTCAAACAACGCTTCGCCTCTATAAAAGCCTCTTCCATCGTATAATCTTTATCAAATTCTATCTCATGTCTTAACTCCATAAAGACCTCCCTGCACCACTCTGGTAACACACTTTCCCTTTACATACTCTATTTAAAGGTTCTTACTTATTTCGATATAATACATATTAGTATACCATAGACTAGCTATTTCTACTGTAACAATGGCTACACCCTTGCTATAACTATCACTATAGCTATTCCTTTTCTTAGTGAAAGTACTAAAAGATATATCCTATAGTATACCATATGTGCGCACAGTGTGTAACTATGTATTTATATATATTATGCAACGATACAAAAAAGAGGTCCACCACATAGGTAGACCTCTGTATGAGTCATAATTAGTTTGCAGATGTAATAGTTCCTTTGAAAGTTTCTGCAATAAATTGTTTAATTGCTTCGGACTGATAAATCTCTGCAATTTTTTTGTATGTTTCATTATCTTTATCTTGTTCACGAGTTGCCAAGATCATTACAGCCAATGGTTCATCTTTTGGTTCTAAGTATAATCCTTTTTCACCTACGTTGATGCCTGCGCTTTGTACGTAGTTCATCGGAATCGTCGCCAATGTCACATCGTCTAAGCTACGAGGTAATTGTGCTGCCTCTAGCTCTTGGATTTTTAGGTTCTTAGGATTTTCCACAATATCTGCCACTGTGGCTTTGAAACCAACACCTTCTTTCAATTTAATAAGGCCTGCTCGTTGTAATAAGGCTAAAGCACGTCCACCATTCGTTGGATCATTTGGAATCGCTACCGTGTCACCATCTTTCACATCGATAGGAGATTTTACAGAATTACTGTAGATACCCATTGGCATTAAAATAGTTTTACCAATTGGCACGAGTTTAGAATTGTTTTGCTTGTTAAAGTTCTCCAAAAACGGTACATGTTGGTACGCATTTAATTGGATATCTCCATCTGCTAAGGCCTTATCTGGTGTGATGTAGTCAGAAAATTCCACCACTTTCAACTGGATACCTTGTTTTTGTGCTTCCTTCGCCACAGCCTCCGCCACTTGTGCATGAGGACCTGCCGTAGCACCAATTTTAATTTCCTTCGGTGTGTCCTGCGTCGTTGTAGATGTACCACAGCCCGCAATGCCCAACGCCAAAATACCCACTAATAAGGGCGTAAATAGTGATTTTAATTTCATAGTTCTGTCCTTTCATAACTACAGATAGTAGTAACAAAAAATTATATTTCAATTCTGAGTATACAGAATATCATAAGAATCTCCTCTTGCCCAATATAAATTTTATCACACTATTAATAGTTAAAAACTATAATTTATACATATTAAAACTTTTTTTCATAGTCACAAATAATTGAATTTCTAAAATATTTAAGTTATTATAATCATGTTTTTATATGAAAGGAGTAACTATATGTCAACTTTTTACAAATGGCATAAGAGAATATCTATCTTTTCTATTATATTTTTTCTTATGTTTTGCATTACCGGTTTATTATTATTATTTAGAAATGAATTAAATGCTTGGTCTTTAGGACAACCCTCTCATAGTACATCTACTATGACAATGCGTCCATCCTCATCCTCTATATTTGATGCAGCAGATGCGGGTGCTGCATTGGTAAAACAACAATATCCATCCAAAGATATTTTGAATATTTCTCCAACCATGAATGGATCTAACCTATTACGCTATAGAATTATTGATTCATCAGCCACATCTGCTCCACCTGCACGAATGGGTATGGGAGGAGACTATACCTTATATAACCCAAGTTCTAATACACTTGTTGAATCTCATCATGTCACTCCTGCGCATCCATGGGTACGAAGTGCACTACACACAATTCATGAATTACATACTCGATTAGCCTTAGGAAAATTTGGTATTTATCTTGTAACTATTCTATCTATGATATGTTTCTTATCCATCCTTAGTGGTATTTTTTTATACGGCCCTTTCAGCTCCGCCTATAAACGAAGTACACTAAAATCAAATCGATTACAAATCAGCGCTCTGCATCGTGAATTTTCTATGATTGCTTCTGTTTGGGGAATTGTACTATCTCTAACTGGTGTGTGGATTGGTGGTTTTTTTATTGCTAATGATTATTACACAAAAAATGTAGCCTCTATAGCAACACAAGAATTAGCTAATCATACATCCGAAATTTTATCTCCTTCTGTAGCAATTCAACGAATCCTATCAACCTATCCTAATCGTCAACTTATTTCTATGGATTATCCATCAAAATTTAACAATTATCATTATGCCTTTTATTTAGGTAGCCAAAATGATGAGGATCCTGCCATGTTTTTAGGTCAGCCTGTATATGCCAATTTATATAGTGATTCAACTCTCGATCAGTATACAACAAGAGAAATTCCTTGGTATTTCACCGGAATGAAAACTATGATAAACTTACATATTCATAATCATAATTCCATGGCATTAAAAATATTATGGGCCATCTGGGATACTATTATCATCATTGGTATGTTATTAGGCATTATCCTAACGATTATGAAACGATATCATATCCCTATGAAAACTACATCTATAAAATCCACCTTATCTCCTACTCATATTTGGAGAATTCCTGCTATATCTAGTGTATTAATTGCTTGTGGTTTAATCATTCCAATGTGGCCTAATTCTATGACAGAAACAATTGGTGCTATCTGCTTATTGATTCCTTTAGTACTCTTTATATACTCTTTATATCAGCACTATACTCGAATCAAAGAAACTCTATAATATATCTATAGTAATCTTTCTCATAGCCTTATGAAAAGAAAGGGGCTGTAACAAAATGTACTTTTTTACATTTTCGTTACGGTCCCTTTTGCATGCAGAAACTACCAAGCTTCTTGAGATAATACTATCACAAGATATCTTGGTAGTTTTTCCGTTTTTAGGCGCACTTAAATAAGCCTATGTAAA
>NZ_RQVN01000019.1 GCF_003992135.1 Veillonella sp. VA142
CTAAGTATCTTTTAAGGGTTCTTTCACGATGTTAAATTATTTATATCAAAGTGTTCAATTTCTACTTGCAATTTAAGAAAATATAAACAAGTATTACATGTCACTAATGAATCCGTATCTATACAGACCTGCGAAGAATTACGTACGTTTTATGATTCGTTTTTGTCGTCGGAAATTGAAGAGAAAGATCGTCCTGATGGACGATTGTTCCGAGCAGATAGCGTAGATGTAAAGACGGGAACTGATAAGATTATTCATCAAGGATTGTTTCCAGAGTCGGCTATCATTGATACGATGACGGAAGCGCTTCGTATACTTAATGATAGCACGATTGAGTTACCAATTCGTGTCGCTATTTACCACTATTTGTTTGGATATATTCATCCTTTTTACGATGGGAATGGGCGTACATCTAGGATTATTTCCTCGCAGTATATTTCAAGAGAATACCATCCGCTGATAGGCCTAAGACTTTCTAAGGTAATAAAAGATAATCAGAAGAAATATTATGATGCGTTTATCATTACTAATTCAGAATATAATCGTGGAGATTTGACATATTTTATTATTGAATTTTTAACTCTTTTAGAATCGATGATAAAAAATGCAAAAGAGTTATTAGTAACGAGAGTGAACCGTTTACGTGAAGCGGAAAAGAAATTAGATAGATTTATAGAAAAGAACCAAATTACAGATCAAGTGATACAAGATATTTATTTTGTAGCATTACAAGCGAGTATGTTTTCTCTCTTTTCAGGTGCTACCAAGGATGAAATTGTAGCAGCGATTGGTAAGAGTAAACGAACTCTAGATAGTAAATTAAAAGAAATACCATCTGACCATTTAGTGGTTACCAAGGTGGGAAAAGTGTTACATTTTAAATTAAATGTAGATATACTCAAGTCCTGCTAAAGACTTACAAATTCATACTAATAGTGATATACGAAAAGGATAGCCGAGTTAATCTCAGCTATCCTTTTTAGCATTCATATTTTATTTTTTCTTAAGTTTGTATGCAATGTACAAGGCACCAATCCATACTGGAATAATGTAGATGGATGTGCGCATGGAATCCATTGTTAACATAACCCCCACTGCCATAGCGATGAAAGCAAAGCAGAAGTAATTGGTAAGTGGATATAAAATGGATTTGAACTTCAATTCATCAAGACGACCTTCGCGAGCGAATCGCTTACGGAATTTAATGTGTGTTACTGGAATAATGAACCATGCAATAATTAATCCGGCTACAATAATAGCCAATAATTGTAAGAATACATCACTAGCGCTTGGAAAGATGTACGTTAAGAACACAACAATCAAGGCTAAAGCTGCACAGAACAAGGTCGCAATCAATGGTACCCCTGTGGCTGTTAAGTTCTTGAAGATTTTTGGCGCATCACCAGATAATGCCATGCTGTGTAAAATACGAGAATTACTGTAGAGTAAGCTATTGTATACAGATAACGCAGCAACCACAACAACAAAGTTTAAAATATGTGCTGCTGCTGGAATACCGATGTTTGTAAAGATTTGAACAAATGGGCTCGCTTGTGTGCCTAGTTCATTCCATGGAGATAATGCCATAATCACAGTCATCGTTCCTACATAGAAGATCAGGATACGAGCTAATAATTCGTTAATCGCTTTTGGTAATGTTTTTTCAGGATTTTCCGCTTCTCCAGCAGTGATACCAATGAGTTCTACCCCACCAAAGGAGAACATAACCACAGCAATGGAAGCGATGAAGCCATACGATCCGTTCGGGAATAGTCCGCCGTGAATCCATAGGTTAGAGAAGTTTTGAGGGAAGGACCCCATATCTCCAAAAAAGATGAGGAAGATACCGAAACCAATCATAGCAATGATGGCTACCACTTTAATGAGTGATGCAAAAAATTCTACTTCTCCATAGGCACGCACATTGATGAGGTTAATTATCGTCACTAATGTAATACAAACGAGTGTAGTAATCCAGTGTGGAATACCTGGTAACCAGAAATCTAAGTAGACTGAAATCGCAGCCAACTCTGCCATACTAGCGAGCATGTATACAATCCAGTAATTCCAACCAGATAAATACCCAGCAAAGGAAGACCAATATTTACTTGCAAAATAGGTAAAAGATCCAGACACAGGTTCACGGACTGACATTTCTCCTAGCATACGCATTAAAAAGAAAATAAAGATACCGGTTAATAAATAGGAGAAAATAACACCTGGTCCTACTAATTGGATTGTCGGAGCGGATCCGTAGAATAAGCCTGTGCCCACAGAGGCTCCTAATGCAATCATTTGCATATGACGACTTTTTAGTCCTCGATGCAATGATGTCTTTGATTCATTGTCTTTCATATTATATAACTCCCTTCCCATGTATGTTTTGAATCGATATATCTATTAGAATACCATAAACTATAGAATTTACCTAGTAAAATTTTAGCTTAGTAAAGAAGTAACGGAATAGGCTTGAATATTTGTAAAAGTATTTATAAAACAAGTTTTTCTCATGCATAAGCTGCATAAGCTTAATATATGCGCAATTTGCATATATAAATTTCACTATATTCAAAGGAGTTTAAAGAAGTTTGTAGAATTACTTAAACAATAGACTGTTTTCGGCTATAAAGGAGGACGATGTTCATGAAAGAATATACTAGTGATTTAATCAGAAACGTGGCGGTGGTCTCCCATGACGGGGCGGGTAAAACAGCATTAGTAGAGGCATTGTTATTGTCTTGTGGTGCTGTAGACTTTGTTGGTAAAGGTCAAGATAATAAACATATCATGGACTTTGAGCCAGAAGAAATCAAACGTAATGTCACTATCCAATTAGGTATGGCTCCTTGTGAATGGAAGGGTCATAAAATTAACTTCATCGACACTCCAGGGTATTCTGAGTTCCATGGGGAAGTGCGATCTGCTTTGCGTGCGGCAGACGGTATGCTTATGGTATTATCTGCTGGTACAGGCGTAGAAATCGATACCATTCGTGCCTGGGAGTATGGGGTAGAATTGCAAATGCCTCGTATGGCTTTCATCAATAAAATGGACGTCGAAAAAGCAGACTTCTTTGGTACTTTGGAAAAAATGCGGGAATTATTTGGTAAAGCTATCATGCCATTGCAAATTCCAATCGGTGAAGGGCCTACGTTCAAAGGTGTGGTAGACGTGGCAAAACGGACTGCTTATGTCTATGAAAACGGTAAGATGACAGAAGTGGACGTGCCAGCGGAACTATCCGATAAAGTAGAAGAAATTCGTGAAATGACTGTGGAAGCAGCTGCAGAAGGTAATGATACATTATTAGAAAAATATTTAGACGGACAAGAATTGACCTTAGAAGAAATTCGTCAAGGTTTGCGCGAAGGCATGTTGACGGGCCGTGTATGTCCTGTTATGTGTGGTACTGCCTTGAGTCGTATTGGTATGGACCAAGTCTTAGACCGTATGATCCGCTACATGCCAGATGCCACGAAAAAAGTGATGACCGCTATTGGCGTGGATTCTAAGGAAGAGCATATCGTGGTGGCAGATAAACCGTTTACGGGTTTTGTATTTAAAACAATTCTTGACCCATTTGCGGGAAAACAAAGTTTTGTTCGTGTCTTCTCTGGAGAATTGAAAGTAGGAGATAAACTTTACAATGTGACCCGAGATGTAGAAGAAAAATGGGGGAAAATGGTAACCTTAATTGGTAAACAACAAGTGCCAGTAGAGGTCGCAAAAGCTGGAGATATCGTAGTCATTCCTAAACTAGGAGAAACGAAAACAGGGGATACCTTTGGTACGGCAGAATTTAAAGTACAATATGCACCAATTCGATTCCCACAACCGTTGTATCGTATTGCTATGGTTCCTGAGAAAAAAGGAGAAGAAGAAAAGCTAGCGAATGCTCTGGCACGTATTTCTGAAGAAGATCCGACTTGCGAAGTAGTAAAAGATGTGGAAGGTCGTCAAATGCAAGTGCGTTGTATGGGCGATGTGCATTTAGAACATATTTTACAAAAAATGGAACGCAAATATGGAGTGCGTGCAAAATTAGAAACGCCATACATTCCGTATCGTGAAACCATTCGTGGTACAGTGGAAGTAGAAGGGAAACATAAAAAACAAAGTGGCGGTCATGGTCAATATGGACATGTGAAACTTGGTATTGCTCCGCTATATGAAGGAGAGTTCGAGTTTATCGATAAAATCTTTGGTGGTGCTGTGCCACGTCAATACATTCCAGCTGTAGAAAAAGGTGTTCGTGAAACATTGGAAAAAGGTCTTTTGGCAGGGTATCCGATGATTGGCATCCAAGTGACATTGTTAGATGGTTCCTATCATACAGTGGACTCCTCTGAGTTGGCTTTCAAAATGGCGGCAGCTCAAGCATTGAAAAAAGGTGTGCCTGATGCAAAACCGATTTTGTTAGAACCTGTATATAATGTGAATGTCATTGGTCCAGAAGAATTTATGGGCGATATCATGGGCGATTTGAATAGCCGTCGTGGTCGCGTACTCGGCATGGATCAAGGCGTGCGTGAAGGGATCACTGTGGTGAAAGCCCAAGTTCCATTGGTAGAAATGTTGGATTATGTAACAGTATTGCGCTCCATGACACAAGGACAAGGTGTGTTTAATATGGAATTTAGTGGCTACGAAGAAGTGCCACATAAACAAGCAGAAACAATCATTGCGGGATTTGTGGGTCACGAAGAGTCGTAACTTGTGATGCTATGAAGCCTGTGGCGTTCTTAACTGAATAGAGCAAAGGGAAGCCCATGGCATACTCCTTCTCAAACGGTATTTCATAATGTTTGTTCAGGAGCACGCCATGGGCTTCTTGGGTTTGTGTGAGTTAGTCAGTAAGGGGACGCCACAAGGCTGCTACTCTTAACGGCGTTCCTCAGGAAAGATAGCTTTAAGAAATGTTAACAGTATGAGTAATTTTGTAGTAAAATAGTAGTTGAAGAGTCAACAACGTGTTGTTGGGCTCATCTCTTCCTAATATGGGAGGAGGTGGTACTATGAAAAAGTTTAGAAATATCTATAGATTGATTTTAATTCTAAAATTAATAGTACAACTCATTGATTTATTTAAATAATTAATGAGAAAGCCTAACGTAAAACGTAAGTATTGGTAGTACTTACACACGTTAGGCCATCGATTTTAATGATTTTGAGATGAGCCTAACGCCCCAGACGCGTTATTGGCTCTTCTTTTTTCACTTTTAGTATAGCATAGTTTATTACAGAATAAAAGGGGAGTTTCTTGGGTTTGTGTGATTTAGGTAGTAAAGAAACGCCACAAGGCTGCTATGCAAAATGGCGTTCCTAGAAATTGTGTTTGACCTTATATGGTGATGCTAGTATAGTAGAGAGTGATAGATTGGATTCATATATGGCTGCTGTAAGGCAGTGAACTTCATATAATATGATAAGGAGTAAGTCATGATATATCAAAATATTGCTATAGATTATACACAGTTTCGATATCCAAAGGCAGTAGAACGGGCTATCGAGTTTTTGAAAGCGCATGATTTCACGACGTTTGCAGGTGGTCGCTATCCGATTGAGGGGGACTTGATGTATGCCAATGTGGATATTGTAAACACAAGGGCTTATGAGGAGACGAAGATGGAAGGACATAAGGATTACATGGATGTGCAATTTCTAGTGTCTGGGGAAGAGCAAATGGAAATTCTTATTCGTCAAACTTTGCCAGATGTGGTTGAGGCTTATGACGACAAGGATTGTTATTTCTATGATTCTACGCAAAGTGGCACCGTAAGAATTGATGTTCGTCCTGGAGATTATTGCATTTTCTATCCTGGAGAATTGCATCGCACCTTGATTGCGCTGAATGAGATACAAGAAATTCGCAAGGTCGTGGTAAAGATTCATAAAAGTCTATTAGCCGAGGCGAAATAATGAACGCATATGTACTGAAAGGTATGCTGTTAATTGCATTAGGGGCAATTCTGTGGGGCTTTTCGGGTATGTGTTCGCAATTTGTACAACAGCAGCGTATGATGTCAGCGGAATGGGTAGTGGCGATGCGCCTTGTCATTGCAGGTATCATTACAGTAGGCATTGCATTTTACCAGGGGCGTACTTCTATTTTTAAGATTTTTTCTGACTGGAAAGATACATTGCGGTTGATTACATTCGGGGTCTTTGGCATGTGGATGTGTCAGTACACCTATTTTAAAGCTATTGCCTATGCAGGAGCTGGCATTGCGACGGTGTTACAATATGTAGGCCCTGCATTGATTATTTTATATATCTCTATCACACGTCTAATCTTGCCAAGGGTGGCAGAAGTAGTCAGTGTAGTACTCGCTACAGTGGGGACGGTAATTATTGCTTTACAAGGTGTGTGGGATATATTAGCCTTAGATGATACACTGCTGACCTGGGGGATGCTATCTGCTGTAGCCGTTGGTATTTATACGGTACAACCAGTACCGCTATTGAAAAAGTACGGGACAACCTCCATTGTAGGCTTTGGCATGCTCATTGGGGGAGGCTTTGCATGGATTGCTACACAACCAAACGCAGAGGGAATTGTGTGGGATGTATGGGCATACGGTGGGTTCTGGAGTATTATTATTTTTGGTACAGTGGTATCCTTTAATGCCTATTTAGAGGGAGTGAGACGTGTGGGAGCTGTAACGGGGTCCATACTTTCATCTATTGAACCCATATCAGCAGCGGTGCTGGCATGGTTACTATTAGGCAACCAGTTCTCCCAGTGGGACATGATTGGTATGACGCTGATTATTATTACTATTTTTATTTTGGCATGGGATAAAGGCCGTGTTTAATTTTTTATAATATGTTAGCTGATACCATTCATCGTGGCTGAAAGAGTAAATATAAATGATGCGGAGAGGTACTTGTAGTAGTATTTTTATTATGTGGCAAACAGATTCGAGAGCAGTAGCTAAGCGTGACCATAGATAAGAAATAATAGATTTGAAAGTACAGTTTCACCTTTTATTTATACTCTGCATATAGTAGAAAAATACGATAAGTAACAGATGTAACAGGTCAGGCTCTCCATATAGGATATGGACGTGGCCTGTGATATAATAGCAATAGATGTTTGAAAGATATAGGGATGGATATCCATGGAAAAACTTTCAAAACTGTTTTAAAAATATGGAATAGTATAGAGATAGATATAAACGATAATAGTAGAAAGGGGCAATCCTATGATGGACTCAGCACAAAATATTGTGGATCAAGTACTAGAAGAAGTACAGAATACGCCAGGTATAGGGGTGGAAAACCCTTTGGAAGTTGCCAATCAAGCCTTACAAGAAACATTGGTTAATAGCGTAGTCCCAGAAGAATATTGGTCAGAAATTATGTCTTGGGTAGCGGAAACCGGCTTAGACTCGGTCTACTTAGATAGCCGCGACCGTGTAGGAGCTTGGTGGGCGTCCAAAGAAGTGCGCTCCATGGGGTATACCTTGAATTTTACCAAATGCAGTAAGGTGCCAAGCGAATGGTTTCCTGAAGGGGAACATTGGAAAGAGGCGGAAGTAGAAGCCCGTTATCGTTTAGTAGTGAGCTGGGAATCTTTAGTGGAGAACGGTGCCTTAGAGAAAGTTGAATTAGAATGAAAGTAACAAAAAACATATCTCTATCGGTAGGGGCACTCAGTGTCCCTATCTTTATAGAATTATTTTTACTCATGTTATTGGGCAATGTGGACCAATTCATGCTCAGCCAGTATGCAGAAACGGCGGTGGCTGCCGTAGCCAATGCGAACCAGATTATCAATATTATCTTGTTTTTGCTCATTGTCATGAGTACAGCTACCACCATTTTAATCGCTCAATATTTAGGGGCTAAGCGTCCCGATAAAATTGATGAAGTATATACGATTAGCGTTGCCTTTCATACGATGTTCAGTGTTATCGCGGGGGCTGTGGTCATTATCTTTCATCAAACCTTCTGCGAATGGCTTGGGGTACCGTCTGAGATTATGGAAGAAACGGCACTCTATTTAAATATCACCGCTGCCAGTATTCCTATTACGGGTATCTATATGACCTATGTAGCGGTGTTTCGGGGGCACTCCATGCCTCGTATCACCATGTGGATAGCCCTTGTCATGAATGTGGTTCATATTATTCTGAACTACGTACTCATTTACGGTTGGGGTTCTATCCCAAGCATGGGTGTCTTAGGCGCATCTGTATCAAGTGTGATTAGCAAAGCATTAGGGCTAGGTCTTATCATCTGGTGCCATCAATCACTGTTGACAGCTCGTCTGAAAGTAGAGTATCTGCGCCCATTCCGGTGGGAAACGTTGCGACAATTGTTGTTTATCTCTGTACCATCTGGAGGAGAAACGCTGTCTTACCAACTTTCACAGACTGTGATCATGAAAATGGTCAACCTCATGGGGCTTGTGGTGATCACCACAAAAGTATACGTGTACATCATTGCCACTTTCTGCTATATGTACACTATTGCCTTGGCCAATGCAGCGCAGATTGTGGTGGGATTCCTCATGGGTGCCAAACGAGAAGAAGAGGTATCTCGCCGTGTGTGGCTCACAACAGCAGCAGGCGTTTCTATTGGTGTGGGGTTAAGTACCTTTTTTTACTTTGCCTGTGAACCTGTGATGCGCCTTGTGACGGATAACCAAGAGATTATTGACTTAGCGAAATCTGTGTTGTTTGTTGAAATATTCTTGGAAATTGGTCGTGGCGCCAACATTGTGTTGGTCCAATGTCTGCAAGCAGCGGGAGATATTCGCATCCCCGTATTTGTGGGAGTTTTTGGCATGTGGATGTTCGCCGTGACCTTGTCCTATTACTTTGGTATCGTCCTTGGTTGGGGACTCGTAGGTGTGTGGATTGCTATGGCTATCGATGAGATTATACGAGGAATCATATTTGTGTGGCGGTGGCAGTCGAACAAATGGAGAGGTCGTTCGCTCATATCGGTTTAAATTCCTGTTTGTGGGAAGCCAGCATATGTCGCATAAAAACTGCCCTACGCGAAAGTTTTTATTACAACATATGCTGGCTTTTTGTTGTTGAGAATTTAAACCGATCCGAGCACTATAGCGACCATGAGGGGAAAGGAATGTGATTTTGAGCCCCGTGTAGGCCCCGAAAACTGCCCTACGCGAAAGTTTTTGACGAAACACATGGGGGCTCCTTTTCGTTTATCAGAAGAGGGGGGATTTAAACCACTCCGAGCGGGGTTGCGACCTGGGAAAGAAGAAAGTGGTTTGAGCTCTCGTGTGCTTTTCTTGACGGGAAGGTTGTATATGGTATACTGTAAGTAATGTATTACGTGTATTACGTGTATTACAAAGGGAGTGATATCTATGGCGACTACTATTTCTTTACGTTTATCTGAAGATGAAAGTCAAATGATTCAAGCGTATGTTGCTGCTAATAATTTGAATCTATCTTCTTTTATTCGTAATTTAGTACTAGAAACGATTGAGGATGAATTACAAATTAATGAGGAACGTATTTTAGAGGCAAGACGAGCACTTCGCGAGGAACCAGTATATGATCATGAAGAAGTGTGGAAGGAGCTTGGTATTTGATGTTTAAGGTCAAATTTTCGGAACATGCAAAAAAGCAAATGAAGAAGTTAGATCCATCTATAGCAAGGATGATTAAACATTGGATCATAAAATATTTGGTAGGATCTTTAGATCCAAGGGTTCATGGAAAAATGTTAACAGGAAATCTTTCTGGGGTATGGCGATATAGGGTAGGAGACTATCGCTTATTTGCAGAAATTAATGATAAAGAGATTACTATTTTTATAGTCGAAGTAGCTCACCGCCGTGAGGTTTATAAAAACAAGTAACTCCCTCCCACCTATTTTCCCCCGGTCTGTTTCAATTTTTATATCTTCATATCAAGCGAAATCCTTTGAGCCAACATATGTCTCCTAAAAACTTTCGCGAAGGGCAGTTTTTAGGAGACATATGTTGGCTCTTAAATGCACAAGATAGAAAATATAAAAATTGAAACTGAACGAAAAATACTTTATAATGGAATCAACTTGGCATAGTCTAGGGCTATGCTTTTTATATTCTTATGATGGCATGTCACATAGGAGGATGTATGAGTTTATATGAAAGTACGTTGGCGCGGATTGTGCCACGAAATAAAGAGATTGAACAAGCGATTGGGGAACAATGGAGTAAGGGAACTCCCTATGGTTCGTATGGTAAGTTAGCGACGATAGTAGAGCATTATGCGGCAGCGACGAATCAACCAAACCCGACGGCTCCAAAGCCTTGTATGATCATTGCCTGTGGTGACCATGGTGTAGCGAAAATAGGTGTTAGTGCATACCCACAAGAAGTGACCATACATATGACGACGAACTATTTGATTCCTAAGGGAGCGGCAGCGAATGCGTTGTCTAATTATTGTGGAGCGCAAATTGAAGTCATTGATGTAGGCGTGGCTGGCGACTTATCAGCGGTACCAGGTCTACACCATTGTAAAGTGATGTCGCATGGTACAAATAATATGTTAGAGGAACCCGCTATGCCTCTTGATAAAGCAATCGAAGCTGTGGAAGTAGGCATTGCTTTCGTAGAAGAAAAGGTGAAAGAGGGATTTAACACATTTTTAATCGGTGAAATGGGGATTGGGAACACCACATCTAGTGCAGTCATTACAGCGAAGTTCTCAGGACTTTCAGCAGAGGAAGCAACGGGACGAGGTACCAATATTTCCGATGAACGATTGAAGGTGAAACAAAAGGTAGTGCATGATGCATTGGTAAAATATGAACATATCCCTAACACAGATGGATTAGGCATTTTATCCGCCGTAGGGGGATTGGAGTTTGCTTGTTTAGTAGGTGTTATCTTAGGAGCCGCAGCGAATCATGCGTTGGTGGTTATTGATGGGTTTAACACGACAGCTTGCGCTCTGATTGCACACGCTATGAATCCACATACTATGGATTACGTGATGGCATCTCATTTATCTGCGGAAAAAGCTCACAAAGATGCGTTGAAAACGTTAGGCTTAGAGGCCTTTGTGGATCTTGGATTCTGCTTGGGAGAAGCTACGGGTGGCTCCATGCAGATGCAAATGCTAAATTTAGCAGTAGAAATGTTCCACGAAGTTGCAGGAGGTGAACACCATGCGTAATTTTGTTATCGAACCATTGTACAAACCATCCATGGAAGAATGCCGTTTGCGCATTGATAACCTTACAAAACCATTGTATTCTTTGGCACGTTTAGAAAAAATTACAGAGCGTATCGCAGGAATTTTGAAAGATGAAAAACCAAACCATCTTCGTCATGCGGTAGTCATCGTAGGTGCCGATATCGCAGTAGATGGTCCACAAAATCAAACGCACGGAGTGGAAAGTTTGAAAGCCATGGAGCGATTAGCTTCTGGTCATTCAGCGACACATGGGGCGGCTAAGAAAATTGACGCAGATGTATTCTTGGTGGACGCAGGATTAGAACTTGAGACAAGTCATATCAAAGGTGTACGACAACACAAATTGGCAACAGGGTCTAAGTTTTTCCGCATGCATGCAGCCTTGACACCTGATATCGTAGAACAAGGATTAGAAGTAGGTTTTTCCTTAGCAGATGAATTGAGTGAAAAGGGGTACCAAACGATAGCCATCGGTACTGTCGGTGAAAGAAGTTTACTTTCAGCATTAGCTGTGACTGCAGCGATTACTGGATATCCTATGGCAGAGTTATTGACAGAGAACAATTGTACTTTGAGTATTCAAGAAAAGGCAAAACAATTGACGGCAAGCTTAGCAGAACACCAATTGCCTAGCCAAGATGGTATCCATGTGTTGGCCACAGTAGGCTCTCCGGATGTGGTGGTCTTAACAGGACTTATCCTAGGGGCGGCAAGCCATCGTATGGCGGTGGTTTTCGATACAGCAGAAACAGGGGCGGCTGTACTGGCTGCGAAATGCATCGATGAAGCGGTTATGGATTACGTGTTCCCATCTGTCCATATGGGAGAACCAGTGCAAAAAGCACAAATGAAATACTTGGGCATTCAGCCACATTTGTTCTACGGTTTTGAAATGGACGAGGCATTAGGTTCCATCATGGGATTGTCTGTTCTTGATGCGGGTATGCACATGTTAAATGATATGAAAACATTTGGTGAAGCTGACGTAAATGTAGCCGTCGATGGACCAGGATCTGAACGCCAAGACGGACGGTAATAGTTACTAATTGTGTGGTATAATGTAGAAAAGGAGGCAGTAGTATGAAAACATTTGATGAGATTCGTAACTTAATTGCTCCAGTTCTAGAGCTATATCACGTGAAATCAGCCTATCTATTTGGCTCTTATGCTCGTGGTGAAGCTACAGAAACTAGTGATATAGATTTGTTTGTAGTTTTTGATAACGATGGTATTAGTTTGTTTGAAGTAGGCGGTCTTTTGGAAACTTTAAAAGAAGTATTACAAATGGATGTAGATTTGCTTACTGATGGAAATAAATTGACTAAACGATTTCAAGAAAATTTATATAGAGATATGATTCATATATATGGTGATATCTATGAAGAACAAAGATATATTGGTTGATGTATTGGAATTAATAGATAGGTTAGATGCGTCTGTTAAGCTATATAAAATTCGAGATAAGGAAGACTTTTTGTGTAGAGATGAACTAGAACAGGACGGATTGGCTTATAAAATTCAAGCAATTGCTGGACATATTGACCAAGGAATATGGTTTTGAAAGTGAAATATTTTAAAAAATAGATAAGGTTGTAGTGAAATATACGGACTATATTTTGCTACAACTTTTTTACTGATTATAGATAGGAATTTTTGTATTTAAAATAAGTGAGAACACTATCTTGAATGGGCGTTCCTTCGTATTGTGATGAGAAAGTGTCACAGGTTGTTCCTAGATAAAAATATTAAAAAATTTTGTTGACAACTATCCGAAAATTTTGGTATTATAAGTAGGCAGTCGCAAGAAAGAAAAACATGGATTGCATATATGCGGAAATAGCTCAGCGGTAGAGCACCGCCTTGCCAAGGCGGGGGTCGCGAGTTCGAATCTCGTTTTCCGCTCCAGTTTGTTCATTCCTCGATAGCTCAGCAGGTAGAGCAATCGGCTGTTAACCGATCGGTCGTAGGTTCGAGTCCTACTCGAGGAGCCAACTTACTTTCGGTTAGTACACTATCATGACCCACTAGCTCAGTTGGCAGAGCACCTGACTTTTAATCAGGGTGTCCCGCGTTCGAGTCGCGGGTGGGTCACCACTTACAACATGGCCCGTTGGTCAAGCGGTTAAGACACCGCCCTTTCACGGCGGTATCGGGGGTTCGATTCCCCCACGGGTCACCATATGGACGATTAGCTCAGCTGGGAGAGCGCCTGCCTTACAAGCAGGATGTCGGCAGTTCGATCCTGTCATCGTCCACCACACTAGGAACTATCTTCGGATAGTTCCTTTTTTGCTAAAGAATGAGTTAGAACACTTTCAAATCTCAACATAAATAGGTATAATAAGAGAAATAGACTTACATTTATGAATTGGAGGATTTCCCATGGACGGATTGATACAACTTTCACTACAATATGGACCTTACGTGGTCGTTGTGGGTGTTATTTTATTATTTTTACTATGCTGCTATTTCTTGTTTCGAGATGGTAAAAGTAATAAAAAACATGTGTCACAACAAGTGCCAACTTATGAAGAGTATTACGAAGAGCGAAGACGAAACTTTCAGAATCCTTATGCCGTGAGAGAAGAAGAGCCTCAAGCGGATGAAACAGATCCCACAATCTGGGAAGAGATGAATCCTAGTGATTATACTATGCCAATCTCTACGGTAGATGCAACAGATTGGAATGAATCCCAAGGTGTTGTATCCAAAGAGTTAGTGCGTGCCGTTAGCGAGCAACCGTTGGAAGAAGCAGAGGATGCGACACGGATTATGCCGAAGATTACAGAAGAGTTAGTGAACGAGGAACAAGCCACAGAAGAACCGGACCTAGAAGAAGTGAAAGCATCAGGAACATCTGCCATCGTAGATAAAGCAGTGGCGCAATATATTGCAGCTTTTGGGATTTTGAATCCAAAATCAGAAACGGCGGCGAAGTATATTACGGAATACGTGTTCTCGCAATTGGGTACAGAATCAGAAGAGGAAATTGCTACTTTGTTGGAGAATATTGCTGTTCAAGATGCGTTGTTACAAGTGCAAAAAGCATATGTTACAAACCCTGCAGAATGGTTGCGAGATATGCTAGCAGATACTTTCCGAGATGTTGTGAAACGGCCTCAATCCAGTACCTGGTACTTAGTGGCGGTGGATGCCTTAAAATGCTTAGTGAATATGCAAAAGGGCCATTTACAAGCTTTGGCATTAGCCTTGATTGTGCAATATTCTAAAAACTCCAATAACTATTCTTTGGAGAATTTCCAACACTACGTGGAGAAATATTTAGAGCCATTACTCAGTGAATTGCCAACCGGTGAAGACATGTATAAACAATTAGAATACTTACGTTGTGCATCGCCTGCAGGGGAAGTGCGATTTGAGCAAATCCTACGAAACTCGTACCCGTTGGTATTCGACTATCGTGGCTTTACCATGGAAGAATTAGAATACGTGATGCAAAACGCGCCAGTACGTACATCCATTACCGTACCGAGCTTTAACTCAAACTTGCTAAAATTGTCCGCAGTTGACGAATACATGTTGCCGAATTTATTCCAAAGAGCAGGTATAACGGATCAAAACGCACAACAAGCGTTGACGGGGCTAGCCTTTAGCAGGGCCTATGATTGGGATACTACATCCTTTGAGGACGTGCTAGAACAGATTTCCCCAGTCTTACTAGACCTGTGCCAAACCTATAATCGAATCCCATTGTGTCGCTTGAACCTAACCTTGTTAGGATTATACCTAGGACGCAGCATGGTGAAAGCAACCATTCGCGAGGACTTTGATATTTCTCCTTGGTTTGATTAATGACAAGATAATACAGTACAAGAAGTTCACCCAATTCAGATATGACATTTGTTTGGGTGAATTTTTTTGTTGCATAGATGGTTGTAATTGCCAATTTATTGTATTACTTTACTTATAACTATAATAAGTTATATTAATAAATGGGGGGGGGTAAAAAGAAAACATGAAGAAAAGATGAAGAACTTTATATTTTTTCATCTTCTCTTCATAAAAGCTAGTAAAAAATAGGAATTATAATTCAATAACTTGAAGTTTTATGCGATTTTTTTAGGGAAAGTACTATAAAAGTCTAGTATTTTAGTGTATAATAAAAATTAATAATTAAAATATTTTTATTGAATCTTGCTACATTGCGTGAATGGATGATAATGTATTTTCTTATAAATGATGACTAGTATCGTATAAGTACAATGACAATGTTATGTATCATATATCTACGATTTGTAACTGGTAGCATAGAAGGAAACAAAGGATACGATTCTCCAATTCAGTGAGTTTGCAAAATTGTGAACACAGGTGTTGGAGTTGAAGGATAGTTATATGTATGGAGGTTGTATGAAATCGAGCCAAATATTTTTAGAATGTGAACGCTTTCTGAAACGAGCATTAAAAGACAAAGGGCGCTATACCAAAGGGGCCGTTATCGCTTTCTTGATTACAGGAGGCATTGGGGTTAGTGTGCCTAGTACGGTGCATGCGATCGTACCAATCGGTAGACTAGTGGATGCTTTTGATGCACTAGGGTTGGGTTCACAATATGGGGGCGCTACTAGTGAAGAAAGAAATGAAAAGATATTAAACTCTCGTGTAAGTGCTTCTAAAATTACATTTAGAGATTTGTATGGTTTACTATATCATGGTCCTTTGGCTACAGCGAGTACCCAAACTTCAGCAGGTTTAACAGTTAACCAAGGCTATGTGACATACCAAGGCAGTAATGTTACGGGGGGTGAGGATACCACTATAACAGGAGCTGGGGCAATAGCATTAGGAGGTCACTCTCAAGCTGTTGGGATAGGCACGCTTGCGTTGGGAGAATATTCCCGTGCAGCAGGTTCTGACGCCATGGCGTTGGGGCTTAACTCTAATGCCACTGCAACTGAATCTGTAGCAGTAGGCCATGATGCACGTTCTAAATCCGACTATTCCTTAGCTTTAGGTAGTAACTCTGCAGCATTAGGTCAAGGTTCCAATGCGGTTGGTTATAACACCAATGCAGGTAGTAATGCGTCATTGGCGATTGGTTATAATACCTTTGCTAATGCTAGTACTACAGGTTCAGAGGCGTTGACGTCGGCTATTGCTACGAACTCTTCTCGTTTATCAGCAGATACATTTGCTAAGTTAGAAGACTATAAAAGTTATATGTTTATGCGAGATAATGCGAAAGTAGCCCTTGATGCGGCAAAAAGTAATCCATCTTCGACAACGCAAAAAATTCAGCAATATGAAGAGGCCTATAAGGCTGCAAATAAAAGATTTACACAAGCAAAAAGAGATTTAGAAGCTCAACAAGACTACCAGAATCTGATTAATAATACAGACAATGGTGCGTTAAAAACTGCGTTGGAAACACCGGGAGGAATCGCAACGTTTTTAAATGACAACTATAATAATGAGGAATTTCGGAATAAAGTTACGTCGAAGGTTAATACAACAGTAACTCCAACGGGATCTAATGCCATTGCGATAGGTAACAATACAGTGGCAAATGGAAATGCAAGTATTGCGCAAGGTGTGGGTACGGCTGCCTTAGCTGATGCAAGTATTGCTCTAGGTGCAGCATCCCAGGTTGATAAATATGCACATCAATCGATTGCCGTTGGGGTAGGGTCCCAAGCGTATAAAGAAAACTCTATTTCTATGGGTGTGCGTTCGGCTACCTATGGGGCTGGTGATGTTGCTATTGGTAACCGTGTGCAGATAGTGGGAGATAGTGCAGTTGGTGTCGGATTTAATACGAGAGTATTATCTGAGAATGGTACTGCTATAGGCACGAATGCGAAAATTGAAAGAGATTCTAATAATTCATTAAGTATGGGTTATTTTTCAAATGTTGGTGCTGGTTCAAAAAATAGTATTGCTTTAGGGGCACAGGCGAACATAAATGATGGGGCAAATTCCGTTGCCATTGGTACATCTACACAAGTATTATCTGAAAATAGTGTCGGATTAGGTAATAATGCCTATGTGAATGGGGGTTCTTCTAAAAGTGTAGCTATTGGTGCATCAAGTAAAGTTATGGATAAGAGTGCTATAGCCATAGGGGAAGCAGCAGAGGTTAGCCAAGGGGCAGTGCAGTCTATATCCATCGGTAAAGATTCCAAAGCGGTCGGAAAAGATAGCGTTGTCTTGGGTACAACAGCTTTAGGGAATGCGACAGATACGATTGCTATTGGTAATAAAGCCACTGCTAATAATGACCAAAGTATTGTTATTGGTAAGGATGCATCGGCTAGCAGAAAGAACTCTATCGTATTAGGTACAGGATCTACCGATTACTATCGAGGCAAGGCACCAAAGCTGAAAGACGGCGCTAATCCATATGCTAATTATACAGATCCTACAACAGTGTATGAATATGGTAGTGATGGAAATGTTGTGTATGAAGAACAAGAAGGCGCTAATGTTCCATCTTTCTTACCACGTGGCACAGAAGCGGGTAAAGAACTTCAAAAGCTGGATAAATTAAACTTAGGTGTTGTTTCTGTAGGTGGCGGAGAAGTTACAATTCAAGATGATAATGGTAATGATAAGAAGATTCATGCATTGCGTCGTATTACAAATGTGGCACCAGGTGCGCTAGATACAGATGCAGTCACAGTAGCACAATTACGTGCATGGCGTGAAACTGACCCTCATTTCTTGTCTGTAAACAATAAGGAAAAGGCGGATGAACGATCGACTTCGACGATAGGTTGGGATGCGTCAGGAAATACATTAGAAGCTCGTAACTCAAACTATCTTAATGATCAAGCTTTAGGTTCCAATAACATGGCCTTAGGTAAATATGCAAAAGCTGATAATAAGGCACTTTCAGCGATTGCTATTGGTGCAGGTTCTGGCGCATATGGCAAATACTCTATCGGTCTTGGTACGACGGTATATGCTGGTGGAGATCAATCCATTGCAATAGGTTCAATTGCGAAATCTCGTGGACAGAACTCTATGGCTATGGGATTAAGTGCTGAGGCTGTTGGTAAAGATGCCATGTCAATAGGTCCACTATCTAATGCAAGACAAGAGGGGGCGTTAGCATTAGGTGCTAACTCCGATGCGAGAAAAATTGAGTCCATAGCGTTTGGCCGTACAGCCTATGCGAATGCCACAAGTGGTATTGCTATCGGTAAAGCTGCTAAAATTGGTTTAAATATAGACAAAGATGGTAACGATATTCCAGATGGCACTTGGACAGGAACTCGTGCAATTGCTATCGGTGAATCTTCGGAAGCAAGACGAGATAAAGATATCGCTATCGGTTATAATTCTATTACGAAAGCAGGAACGGCACTTTCAATCGGCTCTGAGGCGACAAACTATGGCGAAAATTCAGTTACTATTGGCTCTAAAGCAAAAGTTAATCCGACAGGGAATGATGCAAAAAGTACTAATAGTATTGCTATCGGTCTTCAAGCAGAGGTTACCAAAAAAGAAGCGATTGCAATTGGTTCCAGCGCTAAGGTAGACGCTGATAATGGCGTGGCTATTGGTAAAAGTGCATCTGGTTCTGGTACTAATGCGGTAGCACTTGGTAAATCTGCGACTAGCGCGGCTACTAGTGGTATTGCTATTGGTGATGGTGCCACTGCAAAAGCAGATGCGAACGATAACGCCACTACTTGGAATGGTAAATGGAGCGGAAATAATACTGTGGCTATTGGTACTGGTGCGACAGCAAAACGTGACCAAGACGTGGCTATCGGTAGATCTGCTTCTGCAAAAGGCGGAGATGCAGTAGCGCTTGGTTCGGGTGCTTATACATTGGGTGAAAACTCTGTTGCTATTGGCTCTAATGCAAGAGTAGATGATAATAGTACAGCAGCTGAGGATGTGAAAGTTCGCGCAAATAGTATTGCGATTGGCCGAGAGTCATATACAAATAAAAAAGAAGTCATTGCTATGGGTACTGGCACTCGTGTTACAGCGAAAGAAAGTGTTGCCATTGGTAAAGGTGTTAACATTAAAGATGGTGCCATTGATGGTGTTGCATTAGGTAAAGATGCTGCGATTAAAGAAAATGCAACATACGGTGTAGCTATTGGTCAAGGTGCGACTATTAATACAAATGCGACCTACGGTACAGCCATTGGTCAAGGAGCCCAAATTGATCCGAATGCAACATATGCAACTGCTGTTGGTCAGGGTGCTAAAGTACAATCTAATTCGGGTGCAGCCTTTGGTACAGGTGCCACTGCAGCGGGAGTAAAAACTCTGGCATTAGGCTCTGGAGCGAAAGCAACTGAGGAAGGATCCGTTGCACTTGGTTCTGAATCCGTTGCAGGGGTAGCAGCAGGCATACAAGGATGGGATCCAGCTAATGGACGTTTGAATACTTATGATCCTGCGATAGCTGGTCACACTGCTTCTATATCTGGTTTAGGCTCTGTTTCTGTAGGTGCAGAAGGCAAGTTGCGTCAAATCACTAACTTATCTGCAGGTACTCAGGATACAGATGCAGTGAATGTAGCACAATTGAAAGCGACAAACTTAAAGATTACTGGTAATACTACAGCAGATGCAGGTGCTGACGTACTTTTATATAAACAAACATTAAATGTAGTAGGAGACGGTACCTACCTAACATCGAATGCTAGTGGTAATACCATCACAATGGACTTGACGCAGTCTATAAAAGACAAAATCGCTGAGGTATTTGTTACTAGCTTTACAGGCGATCAAGGGTCTAAAGTAACACCAACAGCAACTAGTAATACCGTGAATGTAACGGGTAAAAAGTTCACAAATGGTTCTGAGCCTAACTCTATATGGGCAGATGGCGGAGCACGTTATGAAACTGGTAACGTAGGTACTTTCACTACAGGAAATACAGTTGCTATTGGATTACGTCCTGAATTAAAATCAAAAAGCTTTACTGCTTATAAATATGATGGTAATAATCAAACTTCAACAGCTGGTCCATCTATTTCTTACGACAGCATTAACATGAATGGTAAGCCAATCACTAACCTTGCTAATGGTGTAGCGGATGGTGATGCTGTCAATAAATCGCAATTAGATGCAATCACTTGGAATTTAGGAGCTAAGGGTACTGACGGTACTATCAGCCGAGTGGTACCTAGTAATGATGGGAATAAACGTGTCGACCTAGTTGGAGATGGCGGTATTTCTGTAACAGCTAATGGTAGCACAGTAACGATTAGCGGTAGTAAAATTTTAGATGCTATGCCAGTAGTATACACAGATGCAGAAGGCAACCGCGTGTATAAATATACAGATGGTAAGTATTATAAAATAGAAAATCCTGTGGTTGGTAAAGATAAACCAGTAACAAATGTACAAGCTAGTTTAGTGAGTGCAAGCCCTACAACAGGAAAAACAGATACTACGACTCCGACTATATTTAATAATGTTGGCTCTGTCATTCAAAACCAAGGTGTAACTGGTAACACAACTCCAACATTTACAGAACGTTTAAAGGTAGCAGCTACGAATAACCCTAATGCAGCAGTGAATGTAAATGATTTAAACAGTACCGCAGCGGATTTGAAAAATAGAGAACTACATATTACGCCAGCGGACTATACGCCTAATAATGATGGTGATGTTTCTTTATCCTATTCTGATGGTAATGGAAGCGTTGTATCAAACACAAAAGCGACTATTAAAGGAGTAGCCAAAAAATCAGATTTAGATACCGTGAAAGGCCAAGTGGAACATACTATTGCCCTTGGGGATGGAACGGCGACGGGTTCTACTACAGCTAAATCTTTAAAAGACGGTAACGTGAAATTCAATATCAAGAGTGCTAATGGGTACATTACCACAGCAGCTGCTGGGGATGATGTAACATTGACTTTCAACGATAGCGGATTAGCAAAAACTGACTTGTCCAATATTACGGATGCGGGTAAAAACGTAATCACTGGTCTTACGGAAGTCACAGCGGGTAAAAATATTACTGTAAACCCAACAACAAACACGACAACAGGTAAAAAGACCTATGAAGTTGTGGCGAATGACCAAGTGGAATCTGTTACTACATCAGCAGCAGATTCTGGAGACGAAAATATCGCTACTGTTTCTATGGTGTCCGGAACAGATCAATCTGCCAATGCTCGTTATGGTGTAGGCGTATCCAAGAAAAAAGTAGCTGAAATCGCTCAAGGTGCAGTGGAAGTAACAAATGGTTCAGACAATGTTACTGTTACACCAGATACAACAACAGCTGGTAAAACGATTTACAAAGTATCTGTAGATAAAACTAAATTAGCAGCTGGTACGAATACAACTGTTGAAGGTGAAGGTACAACAGCTAAGCCATACAAAGTTAATGTAGCCGGAGATCTTACTCAGATTACTTCCATCACAAATGCTGAAGGTAATGGTAAAGTAACCTTCGGTGCGAATGGCGTAACTACTTTCACAAGTGGTGCAGCGGCAGGTGATAAACCTGTTAGCATCGATGGTAAACAAGGCCATGTAAATGGTTTACAAAATACTGAGTGGAATGTAACAAATCCAACCTATGTATCTGGTCGTGCTGCTACGGAAGATCAGTTAAAAGCACTGAATACGGAATTAAATAAAAAATCTACTACAGATTATCGTTTGATTGCAAATCCAGAGGCAAATAGTGGTGGAGCATATAAACCAGAAGATGGAACTATTTCCTTAAAAGTGAAAGACAGCACAAAAGTTGATGGTACACCTGAGACGATAACGATTAATGATGTGGCATCTAAAAAAGTGTTAGATGCATTAGTAGGTCGTGGTATCACTTTAGGTGGGGATAATAACTCTGCTACAGATAAACAAACATTAGCTAACGATGTGAAGTTTAACATTACAGGTGATACTAACTACATTACAACTACCGCTAGTGGATCTAATGTAAAACTTTCATTCAACGATGCTGGATTGGCGAAAAAAACTGATGAATGGAACCTTGCGGTGAATGGCACAAAAGTTGCTCCAACGAATAAATTGGTGAATCTTGTAAATGGTGATAACATCACGATTGCTAAGCAGGATGATGGTTCCGTGAAAGTAAGTGCTACAGGGTTAGCAAAAGAAGACTTGTCCAACATCACGGATGCAGGTAAGAAAGTAATTACTGGATTAGGTACAAAAATTGAAGCTGGTGAAGGTATTTCTGTTGGAACACCAACTACAGATCCTACAACTGGCCAAACTACCTATACTATTTCTGCTACTAAAACTAAATTAGTAGATGGTACGAATACAATTGTTGAAGGTGAAGGTACAGCAACTAAGCCATATAAAGTTAATGTAACTGGTGATCTTACTAATATTACATCTATCACTAATACAGCAGGTACTGGCAAAGTAAGCTTTGCTGGTAATGGCGTTGTAAAAGTAGATGGAGATCATCCAGTATCTATCGATGGCAAACAAGGCTATATTAATGGTTTACAAAATACAACATGGAATGTAACAAACCCAGTAGCAACTTCAGGTCGTGCAGCTACAGAAGATCAGTTGAAAACAGTTAATGACGAAGTGAACAACAAAGCAGATAAAACTGCATTGTGGGACTTGGCTGTTAACAATGGTACATCTACAGATAAAGTAGTTCCACAAGCTGGTGCACAAGCAACAGATAACAAGCGTATTGTCTTAAAAGGTGAATCCGGTGTTACTGTTAAACAAGAAAACGGTGTGATCACAATCGGCGCTGAAAAAGGTGTAGATAACGATACGATCACAACAGTATTCAATACAGATGGCACAGTTACAGTGACTCCATCTACAACAGATGCCCATGCATACGATGTAAAAGTAAATGCTAAAAAATTGGGAGAAGCGCAAGCGTTAATCTTCGTAGATAACAACGGAACTCAAGTATTTAAACAACCAGATGGTACTTTCAAAAAAGCAGATGGTACAGCGTATACTGGTGATGTTCATACAAAAGTAAATACAGAGAATCCACAACGTGTAGACAATGTTGGTTCTGCGATTGATGGAGCAAAAGTAACTACTGATGCAGGTCAAGAAAAACCGAATGCAACCTTCTTAGAAAAATTAGAAGTTGCAGCAAAGGACCCTGTAACAGGCAAGTCTGCAGTCAACGTGTCTGATTTGAAACAAGCTTCCGATGCAAGTATTGCTAAAGCAGTAAAAGATGCAGCAAGTAATGAACTTCACATTAAACCAACAACAGATACAGAAAAATATACTGTAGATGGAAATGGTGATGTAACATTAACCTACGTAAATGGGGATGGAACACCTGCAGCTAATACAAAAGCAGTCATCTCTGGTATAGCTAAAAACGATTTATCGAACATCACTAATGAAGGTAAAAAAGTTATCACTGGCTTAGGACCAACGATCAATGCAGGAGATGGTATTACAGTTACAGCTGGAACACCAGATGCTACTACAGGCAAACAATCCTTTACAATTGCGGCAAATAAACAAGTAGAATCTGTGACGAAAGCCGATACTGCAGAAGGCGATGAAAATATCGCTACTGTGACTATGATGGATAATACTGTAGATAAAGCAGCCAATGCTCGTTATGGCGTAGGTGTATCTAAAAAAGCAGTAGCTAATATCGCTAAAGATGCAGTAGAAGTAAAAGCTGGAGATAATGCAGATAATGTTACTGTAGATAAAGATACAAATACAGAGGGCAAAACAATCTACAAAGTATCCGTAGCTAAAACAAAATTAGCAGCTGGTACAAATACAACTGTAGAAGGTGAAGGTACAGATGCTAAGCCATATAAGGTGAATGTAACAGGTGACTTAACTAATATCACGTCTATTACTAATACAACAGGCGCTGGCAAAGTGACATTCGATAACAATGGTGTTGTAAAAGTAGATGGAGATCATCCAGTATCTATCGATGGCAAACAAGGCTATATTAATGGTTTACAAAATACAACATGGAATGTAACAAACCCAGTAGCAACTTCAGGTCGTGCAGCAACAGAAGATCAGTTAAAAGCAGTCAATGACGAAGTAAACAACAAAGCAGACAAAACTGCATTGTGGGACTTAGCAGTTAACAATGGTACATCTACAGATAAAGTAGTTCCACAAGCTGGTGCACAAGCAACAGATAACAAGCGTATTGTCTTAAAAGGTGAATCCGGTGTTACTGTTAAACAAGAAAACGGTGTAATCACAATCGGCGCTGAAAAAGGTGTAGATAACGATACGATCACAACAGTATCCAATACAGATGGCACAGTTACAGTGACTCCATCTACAACAGATGCCCATGCATACGATGTAAAAGTAAATGCTAAAAAATTGGGAGAAGCGCAAGCGTTAATCTTCGTAGATAACGATGGCAACCAAGTATTTAAACAACCAGATGGTACTTTCAAATATGCTGATGGTAATAAATATGAAGGTACTGTTCATACGAAAGTTAATACAACGGCGCCTCAACGTATAGATAATGTTGGTTCTGCGATTGATCCAAATGGAACTTCTACAGATTTCTTAGGAGATTTAAAAACAGCCTCAGAAGATGCTACAAAATCTAAAGCAGCTGTTAACGTATCTGACCTTAAAAATGCATCTGATGCAAGCATTGCCAAAGCAGTTACTGATGCTACAAACAAAGGCATGAAATATGCTGGGGATAACTATAAAGCGGCAGACGGTATAACGGCTGAGCAAAACGGAATCACTAAGAAATTAGGAGAACGTTTAGAAATCGTTGGTGGTGCAGCAGCTCCTTTCACAGTAACAGATAACATTGGTGTCAATGCAGTTAATGGTAAGTTGAAAGTCCAATTAGCTGAATCTTTAACAGGCATTAATTCCATTGCAGGTAAAGGTGGTACAAATCCATTCACAATTTCCAATGGTGGCACAACGTTAACAATTAACAATGGTGAAGGAACAAACCCCGGCACAATCTCCGTGGGTGGTGCAAGAATAACAAATGTAGCAAACGGTACAGGTAATAACGATGCAGTTAACGTGAGCCAATTAAATGCAGTAGCAGGCAAAGAACTTCACGTTAAACCGACAACAGCTACAGAAAAATACACTGTAGATACCAACGGTGATGTGACATTAACTTACGTAAATGGTAACGGTGAAGCAGTAGCTGATACAAAAGCTGTCATCTCTGGAGTAGCTAAAAATGATTTGTCTAATATCACAGATGATGGTAAAAAAGTTATCACTGGTTTAGGAACAGAAATTACAGCAGGCGACCGTATTACAGTGGGAAAACCTACCGTAGATGCTACAACTGGCAAGAAAACATATACTATCTCTGCAAATAAGCAAGTAGAATCTGTTACGACAGCAACTGCTGAAACAGGTGATGAAAATATTGCTACTGTTTCTATGGTGCGTGGAACTGATGAAGAAGCTAATGCTCGTTATGGTATTGGTGTATCTAAGAAAAAAGTGGCTGAAATTGCTCAAGGGGCAGTAGAAGTGACAAACGGTTCAGATAATGTAACGGTAAATCTAGATACAACAACTGCTGGTAAAACTGTGTACAAAGTATCTGTAGCTAAAATAAAATTAGCAGATGGTACAAATACAACTGTAGAAGGTGAAGGTACAGAAGCTAAGCCATATGAAGTGAATGTAAAAGGCAACTTAGGTAACATCACATCTATTACAAATACAGCTGGCACTGGTAAAGTGACATTCGATAACAATGGAGTTGTGAAAGTAGATGGGGATCATCCAGTATCCATCGATAGTAAACAGGGCTATGTGACTGGGTTACAAAATACAACTCTAACTGTAGACGGGTTTGGAACATCTAATCGTGCTGCAACAGAAGAACAATTAAAAGCGGTAAAAGATATTGCTGATGCGGCGTCTACAACAGATTTCCGCTTGATTGCGAATCCGGAAGCAGGTAGTGATGGTGCATATAAACCAAATGATGGAACTATTGCTTTAAAAGTTAAGGATACTAAACAACCTAATAGTACGCCTGAAACGATTACTATCAATGATGTGGCATCTAAACAAGTATTAGATACTGTAAAAGCAAATCAATGGGATTTAGCAGTTAAAAAAGATAATGTTACTACCAATGTAGTACCACAAGCTGGCGCGCAAGCAACAGATAACAAACGAATTGCTATCGAAGGTAAAAATGGCGTTGAAGTTAGTCAAGCCGATGGCGTTATTACAATCAGTGCACCAAAAGGTGTAGACAACGATACAATCACAACTGTTACATCTACTGATGGTACTGTCACTGTTGATACTGTAGGCGGAAATGCACACGCATACGATGTAAAAGTAAATGCTCAAAAATTGGGAGAAGCGCAAGCGTTAATCTTCGTAGATAATGCTGGTAACCAAGTATTTAAACAACCAGATGGCACTTTCAAAAAAGCAGATGGTACACCATATACTGGTGATGTTCATACAAAAGTAAATACAGCGACTCCACAACGTGTAGACAACGTTGGTTCTGCTATCGATACGGCTGTAGTGAAAGATGCAGCTGGGGCAGTTAAAAACAATGCAACGTATTGGGAAAAATTAGATAAAGCGAATACGGATACACCAAATGCAGCGGTTAACGTATCTGACATTAAAAATACAGCCAATGCAGTGATTGGAAAAGTGACAGATACAGGCATGAAATACGGTGCGAACCTTCCTGCTACAGCTGGTGGAGAAAAGGTTGTTACAAACAAACTTGGCACTACTGTGAACATCGTAGGTACTGCAGATGTTACGAATGCAACAGAAGCAGATAAACAATACGATGGCAACAACGTAGTAACATCTATTTCTCAAGATTCAGCGACTGGCGACACAACGGTAACTGTGAAGTTAAACAAAGATTTAACATCTAAATCCTTGACAACAAATACGGTAACTGTGAAAGGTGAAGACGGCAAAGATGGACAAGCGGGCAAAGATGCAGTCGTAACTGTCGGTGAAAAAGGTGAACCAGGTGTAGCAGGTAAAGATGGTAAACCAGGTTCTGATGGCATCATCGGTGTCAATGGTAAAGACGGTGCCTCTGTTGTCATCAAAGGTAAAGACGGCACAATCGGCTTAACTGGACCGAAAGGTGCTGACGGACAACCAGGCAAATCCATCAACATTGGCATGAAAGATGGCTATAATGGTGCGGATGGAGCTGATGGTGTTCCAGGCGTTCGTGGTGAAAAAGGTGTTGACGGTCAAGACGGCATCACTCGTATCGTATACACAGAAGGTGGTAAAGAACATCAAGTAGCGACCATGGACGATGGCATGAAGTATGGTGGCGACAATTATAAAGCAGCTACCACTACAGCAGCCGAACAAAACGTAATCGCTAAGAAATTGAATAACCGCTTAGATATCCTTGGCGGTGCAACAGGTACATTGACTGACAACAACATCGGTGTGAATGCTGATGGTGGTGTGTTGAAAGTTAAATTGGCAGAATCTTTAACAAGTATCAATTCCATTGCAGGTAAAGGCGGTACAAATCCATTAACTATTTCCAATGGCGGTACAACATTAACAATTAACCCTGGCACAAAAACTACTGGTGAAGACGGTACCGAAACAGTAACTCCAGGCAATATCTCCGTTGGTGGGGCAACAATCACTAATGTGGCAAAAGGCTCAGGTGATACAGACGCTGTTAACGTAAAACAATTGAAGGATGAAGTTGGCAAAGCGAAAACAACGGTAACTGTTAATAATAACAATACAGATGCCAATAAAAATCTTTCCTTAACGACAACTACAGCGTCTGATGGACATACTAACTATGACGTTCGTTTGGCGGATACAGTAACTCTAGGCACTGATGCTACTAAACAAGTGACAATGGATGGTACAGCTGGTACTATCACAGCGGGCACAGGTAATAATGCCGTATCTGTAGATGGTACGAATGCAAGCATAATAGCTGGAACTGGTAACAACATTGTGAAAGTAGATGGCTCTAATGGTCAATTGACAGCAGCAGGGGTTGTAGTAGGTAACCAAACAGTGACTCCAAGTACAACTGGCGTAGCTCCTACAACAGGTGGTACATCTGAAACTGGCAACTATGTAACAGGTCTTGGTAATACATCATGGACTATCAATAACCCAACGTATGTATCTGGCCGTGCAGCAACAGAAGATCAGTTGAAAACAGTTACCGGCGAGGTTAATAACAAAGCAGATAAAACTGCGTTGTGGGATTTGGCGATTGCAAGCGATGATCCAAATGGCGCTAAGGTTACTCCAAAAGATGTAGCAGGAGATAATAAGCGTATTGTCTTAAAAGGTACAGGCGGAGTTACTATTAGCCAAGACAATGGTGAGATTACTATTGGGGCACCAGTAGCTGGTACAGATAATAATACGGTAACTACTGTGACATCTACCGATGAAACCGTGTTGACTGCCAAAGATACACCAGCAGATGGTAATCATGCATATGCTTTAACAATTAACAAACAAGCTATAGTAGACGGTTCTCAATTACCTGTTGTATATACAACAAAAGATGGTAAAAAAGTAACCATTGATAAAGATGGTAAATTCCATACGGTAGATAATCCTACGGTAGAAGTAAAACCAGAAGACGTAGAAACTCGTATTCAATCGGCAGCAAAAAGTACAACAGCTGGAGATACTATTCTTAACAACGTTGGATCTGCCATCGCCAATACAAACGTTCCAGAAGGTACAGGAACTAAACAACATCCAACATTCTTAGAACGTTTGGAAGAAGCTGCGAAAACGACTAACCATCCAAATGCAGCAGTGAATGTATCTGACCTTAAACAAACATCTGATGCAGTGATTGGAAAAGTGACAGATACAGGCATGAAATACGGTGCGAACCTTCCTGCTACAGCTGGTGGAAATAAGGTTGTCACAAACAAACTTGGTTCTACTGTGAACATCGTAGGTACTGCAGATGTTACGAATGCAACAGAAGCAGATAAACAATACGATGGTAACAACGTAGTAACATCTATTTCTCAAGATCCAGCGACTGGCGACACAACTGTGACAGTGAAGTTGAACAAAGATTTAACATCTAAATCCTTAACGACTAACACAATCACTGTAAAAGGTGAAGACGGCAAAGATGGACAACCAGGCAAAGATGCAGTCGTGACTGTCGGTGAAAAAGGTGAACCAGGTGTAGAAGGCAAACCAGGTAAAGATGGTTCTAACGGTACTATCGGCGTGAACGGTAAAGACGGTTCTGCAGTTGTGATTAGTGGTAAAGACGGCTCTATCGGCTTAACTGGACCTAGAGGGGCAGATGGTACACCAGGCAAATCCATCAACATTGGCATGAAAGAGGGCTATGATGGTGAGGATGGAGCTGATGGCGTTCCAGGCGTTCGTGGTGCGAAAGGTGTTGACGGCAAAGACGGCATCACTCGTATCATATACACTGAAGGCGGTAAAGAACATCAAGTAGCTACCATGGACGACGGCATGAAATATGCTGGGGATAACTACAAAGCGGCGACTACTACAGCAGCCGAACAAAATGTGATTGCTAAGAAATTGAACAACCGCTTAGACATCCTTGGCGGTGCAACAGGTACATTGACTGACAACAACATCGGTGTTAATGCTGATGGGGGTGTGTTGAAAGTTAAATTGGCCGAATCTTTAACAGGTATCAATTCCATCGCTGGCAAAGGTGGTACAAACCCATTAACTATTTCCAATGGTGGTACAACATTAACAATCAATCCAGGCACAAAAACTACTGGTGAAGGTGGTACTGAAACAGTAACTCCAGGCAATATCTCCGTGGGTGGTGCAACCATTACTAATGTGGCTAAAGGCGAAGGTGATACAGACGCTGTTAACGTAAAACAATTGAAAGATGAAGTTGGCAAAGCAAAAACAACTGTAACTGTTAATAATAACAATACAGATGCCAATAAAAATCTTTCCTTAACGACAACTACAGCAGCTGATGGACATACTAATTATGACGTTCGTTTGGCGGATACAGTAACTCTAGGCACTGATGCTACTAAACAAGTGACAATGGATGGAACAGCTGGTACTATCACAGCGGGCACTGGTAACAACACTGTGAAAGTAGATGGATCTACAGGCCAATTAACAGCAGCAGGGGTTGTAGTAGGTAACCAAACCTTAAATCCAACAGCGGCGATCCCAAGCCCTGGCGTAATTCCAGCAGCTGAAACTGGCAATTATGTAACAGGTCTTGGTAACACAACATGGACTATTAATAACCCAACTTATGTATCTGGCCGTGCAGCAACAGAAGATCAGTTGAAAACAGTTACCAGCGAGGTTAACAACAAAGCAGATAAAACTGCATTGTGGGATTTGGCAGTTAACAACGGTACATCTACAGATAAAGTAGAACCACAAGCTGGAGCGCAAGCAACAGATAACAAACGAATTGTTTTAAAAGGTGAATCTGGTGTTACTGTTAAACAAGACAATGGTGTTATCACAATCAGCGCTGAAAAAGGCGTGGATAACGATACGATTACAACAGTTACGTCTACTGATGGTACTGTTACTGTTGATGCTGTAGGTGGAAATGCACACGCATACGACGTAAAAGTAAATGCTCAAAAATTGGGAGAAGCGCAAGCGTTAATCTTCGTAGATAACGATGGCAACCAAGTATTCAAGCAACCAGATGGTAGCTTCAAAAAAGCAGATGGTACAGTGTATACTGGTGATGTTCATACAAAAGCAAATACAGCAGCACCACAACGTGTAGACAACGTAGGATCTGCCATTGCCAATATAAACGTTCCAGAAGGTACAGGAACTAAACAAAATCCAACATTCTTAGAACGTTTGGAAGAAGCTGCGAAAGCGACTAACCATCCAAATGCAGCGGTTAACGTATCTGACCTTAAAAACACAGCCAATGCAGTGATTGGAAAAGTAACAGATACAGGCATGAAATACGGTGCGAACCTTCCTGCTACAGCTGGTGGCAAGAATGTTGTCACAAATAAACTTGGTTCTACTGTGAACATCGTAGGTACTGCAGACGTTAAAAATGCAACAGAAGCAGATAAACAATACGATGGTAACAACGTAATCACGACAGTTGGACAAGATGCTAACGGCGACACAACTGTGACTGTGAAGTTAAACAAAGATTTAACATCTAAATCCTTGACAACCAATACAGTGACTGTAAAAGGTGAAGACGGCAAAGATGGTCAACCAGGTAAAGATGCAGTCGTGACTGTCGGTGAAAAAGGTGAACCAGGTGCTGAAGGTAAACCAGGTAAAGATGGTTCTGATGGCAAAATCGGTGTGAATGGTAAAGACGGATCTGCAGTTGTGATTAATGGTAAAGACGGCTCTATCGGATTGAATGGCAGAGATGGTGCTAATGGTCTTACTATGAAAGGTGACAAAGGTGCAGTTGGATTAGACGGCACAGATGGCGCTAATGGCAAAGACGGCATGACTCGTATCGTATATGAAACGAAACATCCAGATCCTAATAATGCTGGTAAAGAAATCACAGTGAAACATGAAGTAGCTACGATGGATGACGGTCAAAAATACAGCGGTGACAATTACACAGCAGCAACAGCAACTGAAGCTGAAGCGAATGTAATCAACAAAAAACTAAACGAACGTTTAGAAATCGTTGGTGGTGCAGCAGCTCCTTTCACAGCAACAGATAACATCGGTGTCAACGCAGTTAATGGCAAGTTGAAGGTCCAATTAGCAGAATCTTTAACAGGCATTAATTCCATCGCTGGTAAAGGTGGTACAAACCCATTAACTATTTCCAATAGTGGTACAACATTAACAATCAATCCAGGCACAAAAACTACTGGTGAAGGTGGTACTGAAACAGTAACTCCAGGCAATATCTCCGTGGGTGGTGCAACCATTACTAATGTGGCTAAAGGTGAAGGTGATACAGACGCTGTTAACGTAAAACAATTGAAAGATGAAGTTGGCAAAGCAAAAACAACTGTAACTGTTAATAATAACAATACAGATGCCAATAAAAATCTTTCCTTAACGACAACTACAGCAGCTGATGGACATACTAATTATGACGTTCGTTTGGCGGATACAGTAACTCTAGGCACTGATGCTACTAAACAAGTGACAATGGATGGAACAGCTGGTACTATCACAGCGGGCACTGGTAACAACACTGTGAAAGTAGATGGCTCTAAAGGTCAATTAACAGCAGCAGGGGTTGTAGTAGGTAACCAAACAGTGACTCCAAGTACAACTGGCGTAGCTCCTACAACAGGTGGTAC
>NZ_RQVN01000020.1 GCF_003992135.1 Veillonella sp. VA142
ATATGTCTATTTTATTGCAACAAAAAAATGTTGGTGACTACTCTCATATGAGTAGCCCCAACATTTATTATAGAGCCTTTTTATCATCACCGCACTCCTATTAGGTGAAGAGCGAAAATCTAAATGGTTTCAAAAACGAAAAACATATAGCTTTTTTCTCCGCCGTGGCCTACTTGGAGAGTGGCTGCATTTTGGATACCCTTGTACAGTAGAAGGGTATGGAGTAGCGGCGATTATGTTATTTCTTATTGGCCTATCTTCCTATATTATATGCGCTTATTTTTAGCGCGTTTTGCGGCTAATAAGGAATGTATCCCTTAGGGAGGAGTTGATTCTTATGGATCCGGCTGTACAAACCTTAATTGTCCTTGGTGTAATGGCATTATTATTTGTAACAGAAATTATTCCACTGGCAATTACTTCTATTGGTGGTGCTATGGCACTTGGTTTATTAGGTGTTATTCCAATGAAACAAGTATTTAGTGGTTTATCCGATAGTACAGTAGTTTTATTTGCAGGTATGTTTATTATTGGTGCTGCGTTATTCCATACTGGTTTAGCACAAAAAATTGGTATTTCCGTTGTTAATAAAGCAGGTAAAAGTGAAAATGGTCTTATGATTGCTTTAATGCTTGTAACAGCAGGTATGTCCTCTGTGCTTTCTAACACCGGTACGGCAGCAGCGCTATTGCCAGTAGTTATTGGTATTTGTGCATCTGCTAAAATTCCAGCATCCCGTCAATTGATGCCTATGGCATTTGCGGCAGGGATTGGTGGTATCATCACATTAGTAGGTACACCTCCTAATATCATCATTAATGGTGCATTAGGCCAAGCTAAACTACCTCAATTCGGTTTCTTTGAATTTGCATGGATTGGTATTCCTTTAACAGTTGCATTTATGATCTACATGGTAACGATTGGTAAACATTTCTTACCTAAGCATGATGGTAATGCAGATGCTGAAGTAGAACAAGAAGTGGATGCTAGTGAAATTTCTAATGATCCTAAAAAAATGTGGTACTCTGGTATCATTTTATTAGGTGTTGTATTATTCATGGCATTGTCTGATCCATTGAAAAGCATTGGTATTAATGTTCCTCTTCATGTAGCCGCTATCGTAGGTGCTATTTTAGCCGTACTAGCAGGTTGCTTGAAAGAGAAACAAGCATATCAATCTATAGATTGGGTAACTATTTTCCTATTTGCTGGTATGATGCCAGTAGCAGCTGCTATGAATGATTCTGGTGCTGGTAAAATGATTGCCAATGCGGTAGTAAGTATCATGGGCGATAATCCAAGTCCTTATTTTGCAACAGCTGTATTATTTATCTTATCTTGTGTATTAACACAATTTATGTCCAATACAGCATCTTGTGCATTGTTAGCGCCAATTGGTATCTCTATTGCCCAAGCGATGGGTGCAAGCCCTCATGCAGTACTTATGGCGATTGGCGTTGCCGCATCCTGTGCATTCGCTACACCTGTAGGTACACCACCTAATACAATCGTATTAACACCTGGTAATTACAAATTTATGGACTATGTGAAAGCAGGTACTCCATTAATCGTGGTTTGCTTTATCGTAAGTCTTATTATCATTCCAATGGTATGGCCTTTCAATATGCCATAATTTACTATATGTTAGTTAGGTATACTTTACAATTACATAGGTAATAGATAAGGACTGACGCAGAATCTTGTTAGTAAGAGGCTGTAGTCAGTCCTTTTGTTGGTATGTAATCTATCATACATTGGGACTACGTAAATAAGAAAGTACGCTATTATATACTTATATTAGATTACACTGCAATTTTTATAATTCTTAGAAGAAAATATTTTATTAACTAGAGAATTTGATTCTATTTAGGTGTATAATAATATAGTATATGTAGTATGCTATAATAGTGTATTCAGAATTGATTGGTTATACTTTAATAGCAAGGTAGATTCATAGTGCAATTTATAAACATGTTAGAATGAAATGTATTGAGCAATGTTTTAGTATACAGTAACAAATACAATAATTTCTATGCGTAAGAATAAGAAGGTGAATGTGTGAGACCTACATATGTAGAAATTGATACAGCACAAATACGATGTAATTTACGAAAAATTAAGGATTGTTTACCAGAGTGGTGTACGAGTACTGCAGTGGTGAAAGCGAATGCCTATGGACATGGTAGTGTTATGGTAGGACGTATTGCCGTAGAAGAAGGCTATGAGTCGCTAGCCGTAGCCTTTCCAGAAGAGGCAATTCCTCTGCGTGAAGCCGGTATTACGGTACCCATTTATCTATTGGGGTTGACATTACCACAATCTTTTGATTTAGTGATAGAAGGACATTCTAGACCGGCTATTTGTGAATCCACAGATTTAGAAGCATTAAATGAATGTGCTCGTAGACATGAAACAATTGTGGAGTGTGCCATTGCTGTAGATACAGGCATGCATCGTATTGGAAGCAAACCAGAGGATGTATTGGCATTTTTAGAAAAGGTAGAATCCTATGAATATTTACGAGTGGATGGCTTTTTCTCACATTTGGCGAATGGTGATGCAGCAGATCAAAGTCATGCTAACTTTCAGGTGGAACAGTTCCGTAAAGTAGTGAACATTATTCGTGCTCATCGGGATGAAACATATCGTTTTTCTTTAGCAAATAGTGCAGGATTGTTAGCGGTAAAGGATAGTCTATTTAATGATGCTCGACCAGGTATTATTCAATATGGAATTATGCCATCTATGGATGTACCAAACCGACTGGGGTTGAAACCGGCTTTGAGCCTATATAGTAAAGTAGTACATGTACAACATTTACCGAAAGGATCGTCTATCGGCTATGGTAGTACGTACACAACAATGACTGAGGAAACGATTGCTACTATACCCGTGGGATATGCTGATGGGTATCCTAGGGCATTGTCTAATAAAGGTTCCGTACTGATTCACGGCATACGTTGTCCTATTGTAGGGCGCATCTGTATGGATCAATTTATGGTGAAAGTTCCAAGTCATATTACCGTGACTCCAGGAGATGCTGTTGTGCTACTAGGACAACAAGGACAAGAGAGTATTACAGCTCTTGAGTTGGCATATTTGGTGGGAACTATTCCTTACGAAATATTCTGTAACTTTTCAGAACGAGTGCCAAGACATTATATTTAGAGGATATCAGCGAAGGAAAGTTGATGCGTTTTTATCAACTTTCTTTTTTTGTTTAAATGATGTCTTGTGGTCGTATTTATCCTATAACTCTCGTGTTTGTACAACACATCTATTATGGTAAGTCTAACATATATAAAAAGAATGTCTTACTTAGCTTCTACTGAAGAAAAGGAAACTAGGTAGGACATTCTTAGTATAAATTGTATGTATATTATACGTGTTATAGGTTAGATAGATGGTTCTTATTTGCTTTCATAAATAGGAGAGCTAAATAAAGAACGAGCTGTATTTTCGATATATAAAGCAGTATTAGACTGGTTCATTGTATATAAATGTATGCCAGATACACCTTCTGTCACAAGATCTACAATTTGGTTTAACGCATAGGCAAGGCCAGCATCACGAAGAGCGATTGGATCGTGCTCATATCTGTCTAAGATAGCTTTGAATTTGCGAGGAATAGCGGTAGCATTGCTTGTTAATAAACGCAAGGCTTGGTTACGGTTTATAATAGGCATAACTCCTGCTAAAATCGGCACATCAATACATGCCAGTGCGCATTTTTCTTGGAAGTCGTAGAATACATTGTTATCTAAGAAAAATTGTGTTACCAATAACTCACAGCCGGCATCTACCTTTTCTTTTAAGAATTTAATGTCTTGTATTTGGTTGGGTGAATCTGGATGGACCTCGGGATAACAGGCACCAGAAATCTGAAAATGTGGGGCATATTCTTTAACAAAATGAACAAGCTCTGTAGAATATTTAAAATCACCTACAGGAGGTAGGTCCTCTAAGATATCACCACGAAGAGCCAATAATTTATGAATCCCTAGCTCATCGAGTCTATCTATGACAGACTTTACTTGGTCTTTAGATAAGTAAATAGCGGGTAAATGGGCTTTAGTAGGAATGTGTAAAGTATTTTGCACATAATTGGACAACTTAATAGTTGTTTCCTCGATATTACGCTGTTTATTGCTACATGTAACAGAGATGAACTCTGGTTTTAAGCTTTTTAATTCGTCTAAGACAGTGATGATTTTTTCATCTCCTACTTGTGTGTTAGGAGGAAATATTTCATAAGACAATGTTGGTCGTTTTTGTTGTATAATTTCGCTCATGGCTGGATCCTTTCTACTAATCAAACATGGTCTTATAATACCAATTTTTTGTTATATAAACCAATTCTTAATATATATAGTATGTTATAGATAAAAGCTATAAAAATGTAATGAAAGTTTGAGTCTAGGGATATGCATATGAAATTGGCATAGAGAAAATAGGAGAATCATATGCTACATGTATTGGAACTTTCAGTATAAATCTATATAATAAAAGTATTCGAAATACTGTTATTGCCAGTTAGTTATAGCAGGACTTTCAGAAGAAGAGAAAAATGAGTGGATGTAATTCCTGTAGGCATAGAGTTGTGCATGTATATTGTGCAAGAAAGGAGAAAGTGATGAGTCAATTACTAGAAGAAATTGAATCCTTGCGAGGATCCATGAAAACATTAAATGATTTTTTCTTCGACCATCCAGAACTAGGGAATGAAGAGTTTTTAGCCCATGGTAAATTAACAGATTTACTGGAAAGCGAAGGGTTTACTGTAGACCGTGAAGTGAGTGGTTTACAAACCGCATTTCGTGCTGTGTACCATGTGCATGGAGGAGGGCCGAAAATTGGGCTTCTCTGCGAATATGATGCCTTAGAAGGCTTAGGTCATGCGTGTGGGCATAACTTACAAGGTCCTTCCATCTGTGCAGCAGCTATTGGTTTACGTCGTACCTTGCAAGTGCCAGCTACATTAGTGGTGTATGGAACGCCAGCAGAAGAAACAGCATCTGGTAAGCTAGTAATGGTCAAAGAAGGCGTTTTTGACGATTTAGACGTGGCTTTCATGATGCACGGCAGTGATTCTACAACGGTAGATGGCAAGTCCTTGGCGCTTAACTTGGTGAATATTAAATTCCATGGTAAATCGGCTCATGCAGCGATTGCTCCAGAAAAAGGCATCAGTGCGTTGGATGCAGTGTTGTTATTCTTTAATGGCATCGAATATCTTCGGGAGCATGTACCTACAGAAGTGCGTATGCATGGGATTATTACAGATGGTGGTAAGGCAGCGAATATCGTTCCAGATTATGCGTGTACACAGTGGTATATTCGATCTTCTAGTCGCACTCGTTTAGATGAAGTGGTAGAGCGCGTGAAACAAGTGGCGCAAGGGGCTGCCTTGCAAGTGGGTGCTACTATGGAATGGGACGAAGTAAAAGCCTATGATAATAAGGTAAATGTGCAAAGCTTGAATGATTTACTCTTAAAGAATGCAGAACAAGTGGGGGCTCCAGATATTTCTGAACCGCGAAAGGTAACTGGTTCTACTGATTTTTCCAGTGTTACTTTCCGCGTACCAGGAGCTTGTTTACGGGTTAAATTTGTAGGTAGAGGAGTGTCTAGTCATTCTCAGGAATGGCTAGATAATGGGAAAAGTCAATTAGCAGAGAATGCCATTATGTACGGAGCTAAAGGTATTGCTCTCACGGTAGAGGAAATTCTCACTACACCTGGACTATTGGCTCAGATTCAAGAAGACTTTCAACAGTCGAAGGCAAATTATTAATTAGCCTATTTTTATAGGTAAAGGAGAAGTAGTTATGAATTTATTGCTGTGCGCTATTGTAATTTTGGGCGTAGGTACATTGGTGATTAAAAAATTTAAGGCACAAACAGTATTGCTGTTAGGTGGTTTAATTATGATGCTAGGAGCGTATTTCCTTGGCTATACAACGGAGTTCGTAGAGGCGAAAAAAGGAACAGGTATGATGTTCTTTGATGCCTTTGAGTGGATTAATAATACTACTGCAAAGGATGCAGCAGGTCTGGGTCTCATGATTATGACATGTACTGGCTTTGCTAAATATATGGATCATATCGGTGCGAGCTCTCGCTTGGTCACAACTGCGATTAAACCATTGCAAGCGATGAAAGCTCCCTACTTGGTATTATCTTTAACATTCTTATTGAATATGTTCATGTCGTTGGTGATTCCTAGCGCGTCTGGTCTAGCTATGTTAATGATGGTCACCATTTTCCCTATCTTGGTGCGTTTAGGTGTAAGTCCAGTAGGTGCAGCGGCAGCAGTAGCCACTGGTCATTTGTTAGACATTGGGCCAGCCTCTGCGACAAGCCTATTAGTATCTAAAACAGTGGGCTTAGGGGTAGAAGAATACTTCGTTGGATATCAATTGAAGGTATATATTATCAGTGGTATTGTGACAGCTATTGCGCATTATATTTGGCAACAATATATGGATAAAAAATCCGGTCATATTCCGTCCGAAGCGGTACATACAGAACCACAAGAAAAAGTAGATGTAGGACCTCTTGCGTACTTAGTACTGCCATTCTTGCCACTTGTATTTATGTTAGGATTTAGTCAATATGGTATTGCCGGCATTAAGATGAATGTAAACTTGGCCATGTTCTTAAGCTTATTCATTGCCATGGTATTTGAATTAATTCGCTTGCGGGATTTCCGAAAAGTAGCTGCGTCTATCCAAACGTTCTTTAAAGGTATGGGCGATCAGTTTACCAATACTGTAACTTTGATTGTGGCAGGAGAAACCTTTGCGTTCGGTTTGACATCTTTGGGAATTGTAAATGAGTTTGTAACATTCATTAAAACCTTCTCTATTCAAGCGGATATGGTAGGCGTTATTGTATCTGTGATTATCTTAGTATTGAGTATTGTTATGGGATCTGGTGTAGCATCCATGTTTGCATTCTCACCATTAGTGCCAAACTTTGCTAAAGAGTTAGGTGGTAATGCGATTACGATGCTATTAGGTATGCAAAATGCGGCATCGGTAGGACGGTTGTTAAGCCCAATTAGTGCGGTTATGATTGCTGTAGCGGGTGTGGCGAATATTTCTAGCTTTGATTTAGTAAAACGAACTGCAGTGCCAGTATTAATTACTTTCATTACCTCTACGATTTGTATTTTAATATTCCATTAATTGGTAAAGTGACATAAGCTAGAGATTATCAATAATTCCTAAGCATTTGATAGAAATTAAATATTGACGATATGTGGTATTTTATGTATCATAAGTGTACAAGATTCATATTCCCTTGGTATATGACGTGTGGAGTCGTTAACAACATGAAGTACCTAACGTGTAAGTATTCATATCTTACTCGTTAGGTTTTTCATTCCTATAAAAGTAATGAACAATAGATGAATTTCATATATAGATATAGAAAAGGCCAATACAGATGAGAATACAACAATTACAATATTTAGAGAAAATTGCAGAAAAGGGATCTATTAATGAAGCGGCTAAGGAATTATATTTATCCCAACCTAGCTTATCTAATGCAGTTAAAGAACTAGAACACGAAATGGGTGTTCAACTATTGTTGCGTACGAAATCAGGGGTAACCTTAACCCATGATGGACGCGAATTTATGATTTATGCTCGACAAGTACTAGATCAAATTCAATTGTTAGAAGAACGCTATAAATCTAATACAAAACGAAAAGAACACTTCTTTATTTCTGCTCAGCATTATGCCTTTGTGGTGCATGCTTTTGTTGAGCTTATTAAAAGTGTAGATACTGATGAATATCAATTTGGGTTACGCGAAACGGAAACGCAAAATATTTTTGAAGATTTAGCAACCTTTAAAAGTGAATTGGGTATTTTGTACTTGAATAATTTTAATCGTCAAGTAATGGAGAAATTATTTAAAGAGTACAAGCTTACATTCTATCCATTGTTTGAAGCAGAACCACATGTATTTTTATGTCGAGAACATCCCTTGGCGAACCAAGAAAAAATTACATTGGAAGAATTAGAGGACTTCCCTTACTTGTGCTATGACCAAGGAGAAGATAATTCCTTCTATTTTTCAGAGGAAATTCTAAGTACTTTGGACAGAAAAATGACCATAAAAGTATCTGACCGTGCTACTATTTTTAATTTAATGGTTGGGTTAAACGGATATACAATTAGTTCTGGTATTTTGAGCCGTGAGTTAAATGATGATAAGATCATTGCTGTACCTTTAGATGTAGAAGATACGATGACTATGGGGTACTTGATGCCACATATGCTGGAACCAAGCCCTATTGCAAAAAAATATTTGAAACTGTTGAAAGAACATATTCGTAACTATGGTTTTGAAGTGATAGAGTGGAAAAAGAAATAAGCTTTTGTAATAGAATAGAAGTAATAGAACAGAGGTATGCTGCTGTAGGCGTATCTCTGTTTTATATTGAGAATAAATATAAATCATACAATAAATAACTAGCGGTAATAAATTGGGGGGGGGGATCTTATGAAATGGATGCCGATTATTATATTAATAAGATTGTAAAATGCGCTCTATGCATCTTATGATAACTAGAAATTATGTCAACGTGAAAGGTTGTTATAGTCTATAAATGCCGTTCTATTCTTTCATAAAACAGTTTATAATCAAGGTATAACTTTATATTCGCCTTACTGGTGCCGCAAGGCTTAATAGGGAAGCTTGGTGAAAAGCCAACACGGTCCCGCCGCTGTAAAGGGGAGCGAAACTTCATGTAACGTCACTGGGAAACTGGGAAGGCGAAGCGTAGCGAAGATCCTGAGTCAGAAGAACTGCCGTAAGAAGCATGTCGTTAGATCCGCGAGAGACGGGTAGAGATGGTTTTGCGCTAAGTGCATACGCTAAATCATAACCTACCGTTTTCCATCGAAAACGGTTTTTCTTTTATGAAGGGTAGTTATATCTTTCAGTAAAAGACTAGGTAGGGTGATGAGTTATAGGGTTGGGTAGGGTATACCCAGTTTCTAATTGTTTATTATATTTTTATGAGAGCTGCAACGATTACATAAGCTATTAGAATCTCTATGATGAGGCAAATCTCACTAGAAAATTGGTTTGAGTAAGGGAACGTATGCCTATGTGGTCAGAGAAAGGAAGCTAGACTATGGGACAAGACAAGCATCATGAACCACAAGTTCACGAAGAACAGTTTGAGCTACCAGATGTATCGTTTGATGAGTTTTCTATCCCTACCTATGAGGAGTGGAAAACGACGGTAGAAGGTATCTTGAAAGGGAAAGATTTCCAAAAAAGTATGTATACAAAAACATACGAAGGAATTACTTTACAACCAATGTATTGGTTGAGCGACCAAGAAGGATTGACTCAAAACTTGACATATCCTGGTCGTGATAGCAATTTACGGGGTGCGAAAGCTAGTGGATATATCCATACACCTTGGACAATTGCACAACGTTGTGACGGAAAAACAATTGCTGACATGCATGACATGTTACAATTTGAATTACATAAAGGTAGCACAGCTATCAGTTTCACACTGGATAGTGCTACACGGAAAGGACAGGATGCTACGAAAGCTGACCCTAAGGATGTGGCTGATGTAGGGGTATCTTTGTCCACTGTAGAAGAAGTGGAAGCTTTATTAAAAGGCATGGACTTAACTACAAAAGAATTAGATGTTCGTACAGGTGCTAGTAGCGTATGCTGGGCGGCTGCATTACATGCACTTTGCGAATCCCGAGGGGTGGATGTGAAATCCTTGTCCGGTATGATTGGGGCAGATCCAATTGGTACACTGGCACAAGATGGATATTTACCACGCCCTATGGATGAATATTTTGACGATATGGCACATACCATTGCTTGGGCATCTGCACATGCACCACAATTGCGTACAGTGTTGGTAGATACAGATGTATACCATAATGGCGGTGGTAATGACGTACAAGAATTGGGCTTTGCTATGTCTACTGCTGTTACATATTTACGTGCTATGGAACGCCGTGGCATTGACGTCAACACATTTGCGAAACAAATCCGTTTCCATGTGAGCGTAGGTGCAAATTTCTTCATGGAAATTGCTAAGCTACGTGCTATTAAAATGGTGTGGGCTCAAATTATTGAACACTGTGGTGGCGATGAAGAAGCGAAGAAGATTAACTTATTCGTAAGTACATCTCACTTTACACAAACTGTATTTGATCCATATGTAAACTTATTACGTGCTGGTTCTCAATCCTTCTCCGCAGTGGTAGGCGGTATGGATGGTATGTTTGTAAGGCCTCTTGATAACTGTATTCGTCCAAGTGATGAATTCTCTCGCCGTATTGCTCGTAACATCCAAATCATGGAGCAACAAGAGTTCAACTTCATTCAACCAGTGGACCCAGCAGGTGGTAGCTGGTACTTAGAACCATTGACACAAGAATTAACAGAAAAATCTTGGGCTCTATTCCAGGAATTAGAAGGCAAAGGTGGTATTTTAGAAACATTAGTATCTGGCGAAACGCAAGAAGCCGTGGATGCTATTTTACAAAGCCGCTTTAAAAACTTGGCAACTCGTAAAGATCGTGCTGTTGGTAGTAACATGTATCCAAATATGACAGAAGAATTACTAGAAGTACCAGTGGTAGATTTTGAGGGCTTACGCCAAGCTCGTGTAGCAGCGTTAGCTAATGTAGGCACTGCTGATGCAGCTACATTAGCACTTAAAAAATTACAAGAATCTGATTTCAGTGAACTAGGTTCTTTGGTGAGTGCAGCCTATACTGCATTAGTAGCGGGAGCTAGCTTTGGACAAGTTTTTGAAGCCTTAGCAGATGGCAGTGAAGGTATCACTGTGAAAGCAATTCTATCTCATCGTTGGACAGAACAATACGAAGAATTGCGTATGCGCACTGAAAACTTCAAAGAAACACATAATGGAGACAATGTTAAAATCTTCTTGGCTAACATGGGTCCGATTCCTCAACATAAAGCGAGAGCCGATTTCGTTACTTCTTTCATGCAAGTAGCTGAATTTGATGTGCTTACAAATGATGGATTCCCAACTGTAGACGAAGCAGTAGCAGCTGCTTTAGCATCGAATGCAGATGTGACAATCGTATGTTCCACTGACGATACATACCCAGAATTGGCACCAGCAGTGACAAAAGCAATCAAAGCCGCTCGCCCAGCTATGGAAGTATTCTTGGCAGGGGCTCCATCTCCAGAGTTGAAAGAACTTTGCGATGCAGTAGGCATGGATGATTATATTAGTGTACGCTCCAATTGCTATCAAACATTATTAGCAATGCAACGCGAGAAAGGAATGATGTAGATGATTCCGGATTTTAGAAATATTCCTTTTACAGCTGCTAGCCCAAAAGCATCCGATTTAGATGCATGGAAAGAGCAATTACAAGCTGAAACGGGCAAGTCCTATGATGACAACTTCATTCGTACTATGGAACAAATCGATGTGGGTCCTGTGTATGATGCCTCTATTTATGATCAATGTAACCATTTACAATACGTAGCAGGTATTCCTCCGTATCTTCGTGGACCCTATGGTACGATGTATGTACAACGTCCTTGGACCGTACGTCAGTACGCTGGTTTCTCCACAGCAGAAGAATCCAATGCCTTTTACCGTCGTAACTTAGCGGCTGGTCAAAAAGGGTTATCCATCGCTTTCGATTTGGCGACTCACCGTGGCTATGACTCTGACCACCCTCGCGTAGTCGGTGACGTTGGTAAAGCAGGTGTTGCGGTTGACTCTATTCTAGATATGGAAATCTTGTTCTCGGGTATTCCATTGGACCAAATGTCTGTATCTATGACAATGAATGGCGCCGTATTACCCGTTATGGCCTTCTATATCTTAGCCGGTGAAGAACAAGGTGTAGATAAATCTGTTATGGCAGGTACGATCCAAAATGATATCTTGAAAGAGTTCATGGTGCGTAATACTTACATTTATCCACCAGCAGCATCCATGCGTATCATCGGTGATATCTTTGCTTACACATCTAAATACATGCCTAAATTCAATAGTATTTCCATTTCCGGTTACCACATGCAAGAAGCAGGTGCTACAGCAGATATTGAATTAGGTTACACATTGGCCGATGGTTTAGAATACTTGCGTACAGGTGTGGCAGCGGGTCTTACTGTTGACCAATTCGCACCGCGCTTATCCTTCTTCTGGGCGATGGGCAAAAACTATTTCATGGAAATCGCTAAAATGCGTGCAGGCCGTATGTTATGGGCTAAAATTGTTAAATCCTTTGGCCCAAAAAATGTTAAATCTATGGCATTACGTACGCACTCCCAAACATCTGGTTGGTCTTTAACAGAACAAGATCCATTCAATAATATCACTCGTACATGTATCGAAGCGATGGCAGCAGCCTTGGGTCATACCCAATCCCTGCATACGAATGCTCTTGATGAAGCGATTGCATTGCCAACAGACTTCTCGGCTCGTATTGCTCGTAATACGCAATTGTATATCCAAGATGAAACTAATGTATGTAAAGTTATCGACCCATGGGGCGGTTCTTACTATGTAGAATTTTTGACAAACCAATTGATCCGTAAGGCTTGGGCTCATATTCAAGAAGTGGAAGCCTTGGGTGGTATGTCTAAAGCGATTGATACAGGTCTTCCAAAAATGCGTATTGAAGAAGCTGCAGCACGTCGTCAGGCACACATTGACTCTGGCAGTGAAAAAATTGTCGGCGTTAACTACTTACGCCTTGATAAAGAAGATCCATTAGATATCTTAGAAGTCGATAATACAGCCGTACGTTTAGCGCAGATAGAACGATTGAAAACCTTGCGTGCTAATCGTGATAATGACAAAGTACGCAGTTGTTTGGATGCCATTACAAAAGCGATGGAAACAGGAGAAGGAAACTTGCTTGAATTAGCCGTAGAAGCAGCTCGTGTTCGTGCCTCTAAAGGTGAAATTTCTGATGCAGTAGAAAAAGTATGTGGCCGTCATAAAGCAATCATTCGCTCTATTTCTGGTGTATATAGTAGCGAATTTAGCGATGATGACGTCATCACAGAAGTACGCAGCATGACTGAAAAATTTGAAGAGAAACATGGTCGCCGTCCTCGTATTTTCGTAGCGAAAATGGGTCAAGATGGTCACGACCGAGGAGCTAAGGTAATTTCTACAGCTTTCGCAGATATGGGCTATGACGTAGATATTGGACCTTTATTCCAAACTCCAGAAGAAGCAGCGAAAGATGCCGTAGATAATGACGTACATATCGTAGGTATGAGTTCCTTAGCAGCAGGTCATAAAACATTAATGCCTCAATTATGTGAAGAACTTAAAAAATTAGGCCGTGAAGATATTATGGTTGTTATCGGTGGCGTTATTCCAGCTCAAGATTATGATTATCTCTATGAGCATGGTGCAGCAGCTATCTTTGGACCTGGTACGATTATTCCAGTGTGTGCTAAAAAAGTTCTTGAGTTATTAGAAGAACGCTTAGAAGAGGAAGAATAATCGATCATATTCGAATCGGTGAAAGGAGGGTGTCTTATGAGTGATGATACCTATAAGCCTTCTTGGGTTCCTGAGGAGAAAGATGATAAATTCGCATGCCGTGTTATGCGTGGTGTAGATGGTGGTCATGACGGTATGGATGCCCATGTCAATGCACCACAAAAACCAGTAGCCCCTAAGGTAGTAAAACGGAAAAAACTGACTGTTGATGACTATGTGGAAGGGGTACTGGCTGGTAATCGGATGATTCTATCCCGTGCCATTACATTAATTGAGAGTAACGCAGCTGCCCATTTTGAAATGGCACAGCAAGTGATTCAACGCTTATTACCATATACAGGCAAATCTACCCGCGTAGGGATTACAGGGGTGCCTGGGGCTGGTAAATCTACCTTAATTGAAGCGTTAGGCACAAAATTATGTCAAAACGGTCATAAAGTAGCGGTTCTTGCTGTGGATCCATCGAGTACTGTGACAGGCGGTTCTATCCTAGGGGATAAAACACGGATGGAACAATTGTCACGGGAGCCGAATGCATTCATTCGTCCATCGCCATCAGGTGGTACCTTGGGCGGTTTGACCCGTAAAAGTAGAGAAACTTTGCTATTATGTGAAGCGGCTGGATATGATACCATCTTGGTAGAAACTGTGGGAGTAGGTCAAAGTGAAACTACAGTGCGTTCCATGGTAGACTTTTTCTTGCTCGTAGTGCTTACTGGTGCTGGTGATGAATTGCAAGGTATGAAAAAAGGCGTTATGGAATTGGCCGATGCTATTGTCGTAAATAAGGCTGATGGAGATAACTTGCAACGTGCCAAAGTGACACGCCAAGAATACGAACGTATTTTATGGTTCATTCGTGATGCCACGGAGCAATGGACGACCCATGCGTATACATGCTCTGCTTACACTGGGGATGGAATTATGGAATTGTGGCAAGGGGTTATCGAAACATTCATGGAACAATGTAAAGGCAACGGAGTGCTACAAGCACGTCGTCGTGATCAAACTTTGTCGTGGGTATACTCCATGGTGGAAGAACATTTACAAAATTTGTTCTATCGAGCTCCAGAAATTGTGGCTTGCCGAGGAGGTATCGAAGACGCTGTTGTAGAAGGTCGTTTGACACCGACATTGGCGGTACAACAATTTATAAATACATTTACGCAAACAGCCTTGGGGGATCAAGCTAAAAATATCCCATTATTTGAATTGAAATAACATAGAAACAGGAGAGGAAACTCTCCTGTTTTTTGCATGAATACAAGAAATCCTAGTAGTTTTTTGGGTATATGGATTTTGAAAGACATAAAATGAAAAATGCTTAATAAAAATCTAATTATGTGATAAAAGTAACATAAAAACAACATAAATGTACACAATCAATGGATGCACTAAGTTTATTTAGAACTTAAAAGAATAGCAAAATAAATGACCTATAGATTTCTTTTCACAAAGCTAATTATTTGTTATAATATGACGAAAAGTTAATGAATACATAACTAGTATTGTTTACACTATGTGAGGTGCATAATCATGAGTTTCGAAAGTCGATTCCAACATCTTGATCGCCGTGCTCCAATTGCTGAGGATAATGTGGCGATTATTCACGATTTAGAAAAATGTAAGAACTGTACTCTTTGTCGTAAGGCATGTGCTGACACTATGAGCGTGCTTGACTATTATGATTTGGAGGCAACAGGAGATAATCCTATTTGTATCCAATGTGGTCAATGTGCGGTAATTTGCCCATTTGGTGCAATGTACGAACGTACAGAATTAGATAAAGTAAAAGAAGCCATTGCGGATCCAGATAAAATTGTGGTGATTCAAACAGCTCCAGCTGTTCGTGTATCCATTGGTGAGGAATTCGGATTCGAACCTGGTACTTATCAAGAAGGTAAAATGATCGCAGCCCTTCGTTCCCTAGGTGCAGACTATGTAGTTGATACTAACTTCGGCGCTGACTTAACTATCATGGAAGAAGCAAGCGAATTGTTAGAACGTAAATTACATGGCACAGGACCATTGCCACAGTTTACTAGCTGTTGCCCAGCGTGGGTAAAATTCTGTGAAACATTTTTCCCAGAATTTGTACCTCATATCTCATCAGCTCGTAGCTGTATTGCCATGGAATCTGCTATGGTGAAAACATATTTTGCAAAAAATATGAATATTGATCCTAAGAAAATTGTATCCATATCTGTCGCTCCTTGTACTGCTAAAAAAGCAGAAATTCGTCGTCCTGAGCAAAACAATGCGTCTCGTTACAGTGGCGAAGATTTGGGCCCAGATACAGATATCTGTATTACAACACGTGAATTTGCACAATGGATTCGTGAAGCCGAATTAGATTTTGCAGCCCTAGAAGATTCTGCGTACGATAAATTTATCGGCGCTGCTACTGGTGGCGGGGTTATCTTCGGTAACACTGGTGGTGTTATGGAAGCAGCAATGCGTGCCTCCTATAAATTCATCACTGGTGACGAGCCATCTCCAGCTCCACTTCTTAATTTATCTGATGTGCGTGGCATGGATGGTGTGAAAGAAGCATCCGTAGAAATCGGTGGACATACAATTAATGTGGCAGTTTGTCATGGTGGTAAAAATATCCGCGAATTCTTGAATGAATTGAAAGAATCTGGTAAATCCTATGACTTTATCGAAATGATGGCTTGCCCAGGTGGTTGCATCGGCGGTGGTGGACAACCGCGTGCTAAATTACCAGTTGCCAATAAAGTAAAAGGTGAACGTATCGAAGGTCTTTATAACTGGGATGCTAAGATGAAGCTTCGTTCTTCTTATGAAAACCCTGAAATCAAAGATGCCTATGCTAACTTCTTAGAAAAGCCATTAGCACATGTGGCGCATGAATTGTTACATACTACGTATGTAGATCGTAGCGGTGACTTGGGGGCTCGTAAAGATGTGACTCCTGAAACATGCCCAACATCTCCAAAATTTAAAAAGCCGGAATAATTTAGTTAGTAACTTCAACTCCGGTAAGTCAGCGAATGTGTAAGTTGGTTTGCTGCTGAACGAAGTTATTATATAGTCATCTAAGCATGACAACATACTGCAAGACGAAAAGACTCTTATGGGGATCATCCCATAGGAGTCTTTTCTATTCTATTCCATCTCGGGACTTTATCTTGACTTTGGCAAAGGGATGAGCAGGACATATTCCTTCACAAACTGATCCTACGGTAGGTTTGCTCCGGAACATGTCCTGCTCATCTAGGTTTATCTAATGTAGAGAAATACCCTGAGATGATCTACGAATGAGGGTAATTCTAGGAGATGGATAGTTGTTGTGATAAAATATAATTAGATATAAATTGAGAAGTATATGGCTTGTTAGATGTTCTATAGAGAGAATTGGTGGATATAAATGAGGATAAAAGATACTTTCAATCCATATAAACCTATGACTGCAAAAGATTTTTGGAAAAGTCTAGGGTGGATTTTTTTGTGGGGCTGGGGAGTAGGTATACCTGGAGCTATTTTAGAAAAAAATGGAGTAAGCCTTGAGATTTTAGTTGTAATAGCATTATTGTTTGTAGGTGGTATACAGTATTTGTTGTTTCTTTTTATTATCAAACGATTTAGATCTATGCAGATACCACCAATTTGGGCGATTTTAATATTCATTCCTCCTTTTAATGGGTTATGCTTTATACTAGCTGGATTTAGTAGTAATAGTGGTCTTTTTAGGTTTCTAAAAAAGTTAGTACTTCCACTAAAAGAGGTGGATCATGCTTGAATTAGTTAAACTTGCACTTAATACATTGCATGATTATGGTGCTGAAACCGAAGATACTTTGTTTTTCTTTTATCATTGTATAGGGTTGATTCCTTTATGTGTGTATTGTTGGAAATATAAACACGAAGGATATACTGTTTTTACAAATGTAGTGATTCATCTGATACGTATGTTGTTGTTCATCGTGGCTTTTTTTATATATGTTCGTTATGGCTTTACAAATTATTTGATAAAGTGGAACTCTTTAGTGCTGGTTCTATATACGATTGTAGGATATTATTATTGGACACATAAAGAGTTATTGTATTGGTTTAATTCGACAGCGCGCAATATTTTAAAATATATTTTTTATAGTGCTGTTTGTATCGAGGGTATATATATACTTACTAAATGGTGGAATGTATAAATTTTCTGCTAGAATCTAAAAAGAGAAAGGGGGAAATCCATTGGCACGTATAGTTTCTATGGAAGCGATTTCGGAAAAGTAGAAGTTGATGTAGTATACATAGAGGTGAAAGTGATTTGATAAACCAAAAGTATGTAGAACGTAGGAAATCTCCTATATTGGTGATGTGGCAAGTTGAGGGATACATAGATTCCTATTATGAACGGATAGAGGGGATCAAGCTAATAGAAAATTCTGCAGCAGTGATGGATAATCTTCTTATTAAAATTGTGGAAGATAGACCTAATGAGAAAAAATATGTGTATAGTTTTTATGCTAATCATACAGATATAGCAAAAGCTGATATGATGATTCTTCATGAAATGTGTTGGGATAAAGCGACTGATATACATACCTTGCGGAATGATAGTGCGTTGAGGAATCATGTACGAAAGATAGGTCATGGAGAAGGTGTACCTACTGTGACGGACTCTTTTTATATAATTGATGTGGAGAAAATACAAAAGGTTCATGATATCGCTACTAGTTTGCTTCATCAAATATCTGCAGATGAAGAGAGCGAGGGGGCTGAAACAAAGAGGTTTTATGTAGAAGTATATCAATCTACTAATGCTGGATATCTATCAGGAGGGGCTTGGATTGCACACAGTATTTTAGAAAAGATATATAAGAATACAGGTTGGGAAGAAGTAAAAGGCAAGGAGTTAACACTTGATGAGCTTGTATGTATTCAATCAATGTAAGTTTTCATAAATCATGACTTAGAAACTTACTTGAAAAGAACTGCCTGGTAAGGTGATTTGTGAATTAATCCTAGGATTGCTTGCTATAGTGAAACTAATGTGATAAATAAATGGGGAACTTTTTTAGAAAAATAGAACAAAAAAGTTCCCCAATGTTAGAGTAGAACAAACAATTAGAATCTACTTTACCTTTTAAGTCTGTACTCTTGTGCATTTTCCGCGTTGGGTGTATAATAGTTCTTATATAAAATACAAATCAGTGGTCGTTCATATGATGTAGAGGACTGGGAGGATACCTATATATACTTTCACAGTTTTCACAGGTATGAAAGGATAGGAGGACAGTATGGCAAAGATTGATATGAACAATTTAGATTTTAGTTATAAAGAAACGCCATTCCGTTATGTGTCTAATTTCAAAAATGGTCAATGGGATGAAGGCGGTTTAACGGGTGAGGCGAATATTGTCCTCAACGAATGTGCTGGTGTATTCCAATATGCGCAAACGATTTTTGAAGGTTTGAAAGCATATTACACGAAAGATGGTCACATTGTGTGTTTCCGTCCAGATTTAAATGCTGATCGGATGTATGATTCTGCAAAATACCTTGTGATGCAACCATTCCCAACAGATCGTTTCATCGAGGCAGTAAAAGAAGTGGTTAAAGCGAACCAAGAGTTTGTGCCTCCATATAGCACAGGTGGCAGTTTGTATCTTCGTCCATTCCTAATGGGTATTAACAGCGTTATCGGTGTGAAACCGGCAGATGAGTTTCAATTCCGTATTTTTGGTACTCCTGTAGGGGATTATTTTAAAGGCGGTGTGAAACCACTGAAAATCCAAGTTTCCGATTTTGACCGTGCAGCACCACATGGTACAGGTCATATTAAAGCGGGCTTGAACTATGCTATGAGCTTGCATGCGCTAGAAGCAGCGCATGAAGCAGGTTATGCAGAAAATCTATATTTGGATCCACAAACTCGTACAAAGGTAGAAGAAACTGGTGGAGCGAACTTTATTTTCATCACTAAGGATGACAAATTAGTAACACCTAAATCAAATAGTATTCTTCCATCTATTACACGTCGTTCTTTGATGTATGTGGCTGAACATTATTTGGGCATGACGGTGGAACATCGTGAAGTATATAAAGAAGAATTGAAAGACTTCGCTGAATGCGGTCTGTGCGGTACAGCAGCTGTTATTTCTCCTGTAGGAATGGTACATTCCAAAGAAGAAGATATCTTCTTCCCAAGTGGCATGGATGAAATGGGGCCAACGTTAACAAAATTGCGTGAAACATTGCTTGGCATTCAACATGGTGAGATCGAAGCACCAGAAGGCTGGATTGTTCGCATCGTATAATAGAATACTTTTACAATGACGTAAACGCATGGTTACCCTAGGGTAGCTGTGCGTTTTCTTGTAATAGTAAACATATATGTAGTATAGAGGCAGGTCATCTACAGCGGTTTGGGTTTATGAGATGCGTTGAATGGGATGAAATTGTTAAGAATACATGTATACATGATGGATATGTATTGAAAAATGCTATAATTTTTGCTAGTATAGTATACAGTTCTATATTCTATAGAATTAGAACTTTCAGCATATGTATACCTAGTGTTAAGTACGCTAGTGTAGTGATAGAGAGCCTACAGGAGGAGAGGGTTATGATGGAAATGAGTACTATTGCAAAACAGCAGGAGGAGCAGCGCCATTTGGAAGCGAATGGTTTATATAGCTCCCAATTTGAAAAAGATGCGTGCGGTATGGGTTTTGTAGTCAATATTAAAGGTAAAAAATCCCACGATATTATCGATGATGGCTTGCGTATTCTTGAGCGTTTGGAGCACCGTGGTGGTGCTGGCGCCGATAAGGATACTGGCGATGGAGCGGGCATCTTAGTGCAAATTCCACATGACTTTTTCCGCCGCGAGTGCGAAGTGTTGGGTATCCATTTACCACCTGCAGGGGACTATGGTGTGGGTATGGTGTTTGCTCATAAGTACGAAACATTGCGAAATGAGCAAAAACGCATCCTAGAAGAGGTAGTCCGTGAAGAAGGACAAATCGTATTGGGCTGGCGTGAGGTGCCGGTAGATTCTACAGCAGTTGGTCATGAGGCGGCCTTGATTCGCCCTTGGATGATCCAAATCCTCATTGGTAAAGGTCCAGATGTGACAAACCAAGCAGAGTTTGAACGCAAATTATATATGATTCGTAAAGTTGCAGAAAAACGCATCGTCCCATTGAGTAAAGAAATGAGTAGCGATTTCTACATTGCCTCTTTGTCTTCTAAAACAATCGTTTATAAAGGTATGTTGACGCCAGTGCAATTACGAAACTTTTACCTAGATTTGAATGATTTAGATTTCACCTCTGCCTTGGCGATGGTTCATTCTCGTTTTAGCACGAATACATTTCCAAGCTGGGCACGGGCCCATCCTAACCGTTATTTAGTACATAATGGGGAAATTAACACTATCCGTGGTAACGTGAACTGGATCAATGCTCGCGAAGGAAAAGCAGAGTCTCCTTTGTTCCCAGATATTAAAAAGGTGTTCCCTGTGGTTGATGATACAGGGTCTGACTCCGCTATGTTTGACAATACCCTTGAGTTCTTGCATATGACAGGCCGTAGCTTGCCGCATGCTATCATGATGATGATTCCAGAACCATGGGAACGCAATACTTTGATGAGCCAAGAAAAACATGACTTCTATGAGTTCAATAGTTTTATGATGGAACCATGGGATGGACCGGCTGCCATGGGCTTTACAGACGGTACTGTTATTGGTGGTGTCTTAGATAGAAATGGCTTGCGCCCTGCACGCTATTATGTGACTGCTGACGATCGTGTGATTATGGCGTCGGAAGTAGGCGTAGTGAACGAAGCAGACGATATGATTCGTGCCAAAGGTCGTTTAGAGCCAGGTAAAATGCTCTTAATCGACACAGAAGAAGGCCGTATTATTTCTGATGAAGAAATTAAACAACGAGTAGCTACAGAATTGCCGTACCATGAGTGGGTGAAAGAACATGTGATCCACTTGTCGGAGATTCAACAAGCTACGGAAGATAGCATCCCAGAGGTAGGGAACTTGTTCATGCAACAACAAGTATTCGGTTATACCCAAGAAGATTTGGTGCGTATGATTATCCCGATGGCGAAAGACGGAAAAGATCCAGTTGGTTCTATGGGGGCTGATGCACCGCTAGCAATCTTGTCGGACAAACCGCAAATGTTGTACTCCTATTTCAAACAACTATTTGCACAGGTGACAAATCCACCAATCGATGCTATCCGTGAAGAAATGGTAACTTCCACACGAGTGATGCTAGGCAATAGCGGTAATTTAACAGATCCTAACAAAGTGGGCACCTACGCTGTATCCATGCGGACGCCTATTATGACGAACCAAGAATTGGCAAGTATTAAACAATTGGACTGCCGTCGCATGAAATCTGTGACCTTGTCCATCTTGTTTGATCCTGCCAAAGGTGCGGAAGGTATGAAAGAAGCCTTAGACCGTTTGTGTAAAGATGCAGAGGAAGCAGCTCGCACAGACCAAAACGTGTTGATCTTGTCTGACCGTGGTGTGGATGAACACCATGCGCCAATCCCTGCGTTATTGGCAGTGGCAGCAGTGCACAATCACTTAATTAACACCGTGTTGCGCACAGAAATGGGCTTAATCTTAGAATCCGGGGAACCTCGTGAAGTACATCATTTCTGTACATTGTTAGGCTATGGTGTAACAGCGATTAACCCGTATGTAGCATTAGCAACAGTTCGTGAGTTACAAGCCACAAATCGATTGGGAGACCTTACCCCAGAAGAAGCAGAAGCCAATTATATTAAAGCCGCTGTATCTGGTATTATGAAAGTCATGTCGAAAATGGGTATCTCCACTGTACGCAGTTACCATGGAGCACAAATCTTTGAGGCATTGGGCTTGAATACAAACTTTATTAGTACCTATTTCCCTAATACACCAACACGCATTGGCGGCATCGGTTTAGGTGGTGTAGCCCATGAAACATTGGAACGATTCCAACGAGCTTTCAAAGAGGATGTGAAAGTCCTTGAACCGGGTGGTTGGTATGGTCCGATGAAAGATGGGGAAGAGCATCTGTTTAACCCAGACACAATTAAGTTATTACAAACCTCCTTAATCGAAGGGGATTACAATACGTACAAAGAATACTCCAAAATGATTCGCGAGGATTATCACGTAACCTTGCGTAGCTTGATGGAATTAAACTTCCCAGTAGGTGGCGGTATTCCTGTGGAAGAAGTGGAACCAGTGGAAGACATTGTAAAACGCTTCAAAGCGGGTGCTATGAGCTATGGTGCGATCAGTAAAGAGGCTCATGAGACGATTGCAATTGCTATGAACCGATTGGGATCCACGTCGAACTCCGGGGAAGGCGGCGAAGATACAAGTCGATTTGTTCTCGACGCCAATGGAGATAATCGTAATAGTGAGGTAAAACAAATTGCATCTGGTCGTTTTGGGGTGACTACAAATTACTTGGTACATGCCAAAGAATTGCAAATCAAATGTGCGCAAGGGGCGAAACCAGGTGAAGGTGGACAATTGCCAGGCAAAAAGGTATATCCAGAGATTGGTAAAGCTCGTCACTCTACGCCAGGGGTAGAGCTCGTATCCCCTCCACCACATCATGATATTTACTCTATCGAAGATTTGGCCGAATTGATTTATGATTTGAAATGTGTTAACCCAAGTGCAGCGATTTCTGTAAAATTGACATCCGAAGCTGGAGTAGGTACTATTGCTGCAGGGGTAGCCAAAGCGAAAGCAGACAGCATCCTCATCTCTGGCTATGATGGAGGTACTGGTGCGGCCGGTCGTACATCTGTGAAACATGCGGGTGTACCATGGGAATTGGGACTTTCAGAAACACATCAAACCTTGATGTTAAATCGTTTGCGTGACCGTGTACAATTGGAAGTAGATAGTAAGCTCATGACTGGTTATGATGTAGCTATCGCAGCCTTGTTAGGGGCGGAATTGTTTGGATTTGGTACCTTGCCATTAGTGGCAGTAGGCTGTCGTATGGCGCGGGTTTGCCACATGAATACATGTCCGTATGGCGTGGCAACACAAGATGAAAAATTGCGTGCTAAATTTACAGGTAAACCAGAATATGTGGAAAATTTGATGAAGTTTATCGCCCAAGAGTTGCGTGAAATCATGGCTCGTTTAGGGATCCGCAGCGTGCGTGAATTAGTAGGCCGTATCGATTTGGTACGCCAACGTTCCCAAGACGATAATTTCAAATTGTCTCGTGTTGACTTAAAACGAATCTTGTTCAAACCATATACAGATGCCTCTGTAGGTCATTTACACAGCATCGACCAAGACCATGAATTGGACCGTACGTTGGATGTGAAAAAATTACTTCGTATGTGCCGTCCAGCTTTGGATGAACAAAAGCCAATTCGTGCGAAATTGGCCATCAATAATGTGAATCGTGTAGTAGGCACCTTGGTTGGAGGTGAGGTGGTTCGTCGTTACGGCGAAGCAGGCTTGCCGGATAATACAATTAAATTGAACTTCGTTGGCTCTGCAGGTCAAAGTTTTGGTGCTTTTATCCCGAATGGTATGACCTTAGAACTGGAAGGGGATGCGAACGATTACCTTGGTAAAGGCTTATCTGGTGGTACTATCATTGCATACCCACCAAAAGCAGCTACGTATGAAGCGCATGAAAACATCTTAATCGGCAATGTAGCATTCTATGGGGCTACTTCCGGTGCTGCCTATATCAATGGTGTGGCTGGGGAACGGTTCTGCGTTCGTAACAGCGGTATCACAGCCGTTGTAGAAGGCGTGGGCGACCACGGTTGTGAATACATGACCGGTGGTGAAGTTCTTGTCCTTGGCCGTGTGGGTCGTAACTTTGGCGCTGGCATGTCTGGTGGCTATGCGTACGTGCTTGATCTAGATGGACGCTATTGTAATACTGGACTTGTGGAACTTCGTAAACCAAGTGAAAGTGATTTAGCACGAATCCATGAGTTAGTACAACAACATGTATTGCATACGAACTCGAAACAAGGTCGTCATATGTTAGAAAATTGGGTGTTGTATAAAGACCGCTTTACTAAAATCGTGCCAACAGCCTACGAAGAAATGCAACAAAGTATTGCTCACTTCCAAGGGGAAGGTATGGCATTAGAAGAAGCGCAATTGGCAGCATTTAAAGCGAAATATATGAGTGGGAAATAAGTCATATCGTAGACAGATATTAGCTATGCCATGGTTGAATAAGAATATAAAAAGGAATGGAACTGATGCTTCAGAACCATTCCTTTTTTGTGTAGATGCCATGCTAATATGATTACATGTATATATAAAGAAATAGAAAAGGCTCCATAGGGGCCTTTCTATAGAGTATGTAATTATTCCTCATGTCCTTTGAGCTGCATACCAGCAAGTAATGTTTTTTCAGATTCTTCCATATGGATACGAGCAATATGGCGAGCTCGGTCTACATCTCTATCAGAAATAGCCTCCACCAGTTGACGATGTTCGTCCCACGTTTTTGCAAGACGACCTGTTTGGCTCATAGACAAGGTACGGAAACGCAAAGTTTGCTCCCGTAGATTGTGAATCATTTCAACAAGGCGATCATTACGAGATGCTTTATACAGAATTTCGTGGAATAGAATATCGGCCTGTACGACTTTATCGAGATTTTTTTCATTCATGTAGTTGCCGATTTCTACAAGATGTTGTTCTAAGGCTTCAATTTCTTCGTTGGTAATACGCTCTGCTGCTAGTTCTGCGGCTAGTTCTTCTAAGATTGAGCGAAGTTCAAATACTTCTGTTACATCTTTTAAACTCATATCCGCCACATAGGTACCTCGTCGTGGAATCATGACAATGAGCCCTTCTTGCTCTAAAATACGAATGGCTTCTCGTATCGGTGTACGACTGACACCTAGCTCTTCTGCGAGGGGAATTTCCATCAGTCGTTCGCCCGGCGGTAAAATACCATCACGAATGGCTTGGCGCAAGGCATCGCTAACAATTTCACGAAGTGGTTTATATGCATCTAAACGAATAGGTTGTAAACGTGGTGTATTCATCGCAGAGCCTCCTCATCATGTGTTTTCGTAATTAGTGAAAGCCAGTTATGACCAGCTTGTTTGATTTCTTCTTGTAATCGAATGGCATCCAGTGCTTTTTCCAATAGAACCACCATAGTAGGACCGCTACCAGTCATGATGGTAGGGAATCCACGGCCTAAGAAGAATTGTTTACAGGCTACAAGCTCTGGATGGATAGGGAAGATTAATTCTTCAAAGGTATTATCACTCGCCATGAAAGCCTGACGAAAGTCTTTGGCATTCATATGTGTGGTAACAGTATCCATCGTATTTGAAGTAACACGAGAAGTCCCCGGGAATCTTCCGTAAGCTTCTACTGTGGAAATGCTCACTTCTGGTTTTACGATTAGTAGCCATTGAGCGCTACTAGTTGGTAAGACTTCTAATTGTTCTCCTCGACCAGTGCCACGGGCAGTACCACCTTTCAGTAAGAAAGGTACGTCAGAACCGAGTTTAGTTGCCATGGTCAATAGTTCCTCATCGGTTAAGCGAAGATCCCAAAATTTGTTAAGACCTAGTAGCATAGCGGCACCGTCACCACTGCCACCGCCCATACCAGCACAAGGGGGAACTCGTTTTAACAAATGAATGGCAGCCCCTTGGGTACAGCCCGTATAGTCTTGCACCATACGAAGCGCTTTCATAGCAATATTGCTTTCTGTATAGGGGATTAATTGTGCCATATAATAAGGCAGTTCAGGCGCATCGCCAGAGAACACCACGGAATGGTGGCGTGCGAAATAGAGGGAATCCCCTAAGAAAATAGATTGAAAAATGGTATCTATATCGTGGTACCCATCATCACGTTTGCCCGTGATAGCTAGGCCTACATTGATTTTACTAAAAGCTCGTTGTTCCATAAGATTGTCACCTCAGTGAAGTCATCGAAAATGTTTACATGTGTTTTTTATTATATCATATATTGAGGGTGAAAATCCTTGTAAGATAAAATAGCTTTAGTGTATGTCTAACCATTGCGAGGATATAGTTTAATAGATAAATTAAAAGAGAGCCAATTTAGCAAACCGCTTTTTGGTTCTCTTTTGTATTTTTTATCTACTCAACAGTAAATGTTGACTGTTAGGAGTGTAAAAAAGGGTTTAATTATTTTTATATGGAATACTTTCACTAGTTGGCAAGGCGGTGCTATCACTGGATAGACCTGTATGGTATAATTTAAGAAAGGAAGGAATTCCATGTACATTAAGTCATTTGATGAACTAACATTCCAAGATAATTTTATCTTTCAGAAGGTGATGTTAAAAAAACACATTTGCAAGGCTGTATTAGAACGGTTGTTAGACATTTCAATTAAGGACATCGTATATATCCATGAAGAGAAAAATCTGGATGTACGGTGGGATACTAAAAGTGTACGTCTTGATGTGTTTGTGAATGATGATAAAGGAACCGTATTCAATATTGAAATGCAAACTAGTAAGGACATGGAAGAATTGGTGAAACGGACGCGGTTTTATCAAAGTATTTTAGATATGTATCACATTCAAAAAGGCAAAAAATATACGACACTGAATGATTCGTATATTATTTTTATTTGTACATTCCCAGTGTTTACGGGCAATCGTCATAAGTATACCTTCAAAAACGTTTGTATCGAAGACCATGGCATTGCTTTAAACGATGGTGCCGCAAAATTATTTTTGAGTACAAAGGGAACACAAAATGATGTATCAAACCCGTTGCAAGCGTTTTTAGACTACATTGATGGACAGGAAGCAACGGATGAGTTGTTGCGAGATATTGATGATGCTGTACATGAGGTCAAGCATTGTGAAGCGTGGAAGGAGGAATACTCGATGTTATCCATGGATCATTATAAATATTGGAAAGAGGGCGTGGCTGAGGGCATTGCAGAAGGTCTTGCTCAAGGTAAAAGTGAAGTTGTTATTCAGATGTTACGTAAGCAATTATCCTTAGAAATGATTGCAGAGGTTACTAACTTTACATTAGAAGAAGTAAGGAAGATTGCCAAAGAGCATGCGTTGATGTAGTAGAATCGTATACGTGTATAGTATTCTATTGTGTAGCGGTAATGGGAAAGGAAGTGATTGTATGACTGATGAAAAGTATATGCGTGAAGCTTTGGTAGAAGCACGTAAGGCCTATGATATGGGGGAGATCCCTATTGGTGCCGTCCTAGTGCATGAAGGCAAGATTATCAGCCGTCATCACAATCGTCGTGAGATTGACCATGATGCGACGGCCCATGCAGAGGTCCTAGTCATCCGTGAAGCGAATGCTATGCTTGAAAGGTGGCGGTTGACCGGTTGCACGCTTTATGTTACGATAGAGCCGTGCCCTATGTGTGCTGGTGCTATTATTAACAGTCGCATCGATCGCGTTGTCTATGGCAGTAGCGATTATAAGGGCGGTGCGGTAGAATCTTTGTTCAATGTACTTTCACATCCAAATCTAAACCACGAGCCACAGGTGTTGGCAGGGGTGTTGCAAGACGAATGCAGTCAAATTATGAAAGATTTTTTCAAAGAACGCCGTCGTATACGGAGAGGTACTCAAGTGGCTGAAGAGTCCGCACTCGAAATGCGGTAGGTTAGGAAACTGGCGCGGGGGTTCAAATCCCCCTCTCTCCGCCAAAGTAAGGGCTGTGTCAGTAGATGCAGCCCTTTTTTACAAAATAACGTAGTTGTAGGAGGCATGATATGGAAGTATATTACTCCCCTTTACAAGAGGTTAATCAAGAATTAATCCATAAACGATTAGATTTTTTATTGCGAAAAATCGGTTTTGATGAAATTGGTTGTGCTGGGAAAAAAGTGGCATTACTTCGCAATGATTTACATAGTGACTATGAGGCCTATGAAACAGTAGTGGCTTACATGAAAGACCGCATTGAGTCCGAAGGGGGCACGGTGGTCTATGTAGATGAGCCTAGCAACAATTCTCGTAAGGTCATCATTCCTGATGGTGAATCTGTGAAAGTAGCCTATATCGATGAACGCATTGCGACTAGCGATGTGGTTATTTCCGTAAATCATATTAAAGCGAATGAGTACAGCGGATTTTCTGGCGCTGTGAACAACACAGGATGGTATTCTGCCAGCTTAGAAGGCCGTCGTGAATTGGTGGCGTTAACAGGGACAGAGCATCATAAAGCAGTGGCGGAATATGCAGCAGCTGCTACTAGAAATCGTCAACGATTCCATGTAGGGGTGGCGATGGATATCGTGGCTGATTATGTGAACCAAGACAAGCTGAAAGAGGCTGGTGCGACCAATGAAATCGTAGGCAACTTAGGTATTGTTGTATCCTATGACATGGTAGCTATGGATGAGGCGTTGGGCGATATTATTACTCAAGCAACACCAGTAGAAAACGGCGTGTTGAGCACAGTGGAAAAACGCACATGGGATTATTTCAAAGATATTTCTCCTCATAGCGAATGGCAAGCCATCTTACTTCGTGCGGATCGCATGGGATTGGGTACACGTTCCTATGCTCTTGTGAAAGACGAAGAACTCATTTTCTATGGTGAAAAAATTTAATAGAATGTAGTTAGAATTATAGACAGCTTTGATGAACTGTAGAAAGTATAGTTTCTGATACTAATAAAAAATCTCTAGTTTGAGCGAGTGCATGAGGCACGGCTTTGACTAGAGATTTTTGCATATTTATATATAGGATGTGTTGAATGTATTCGTAATAAATATATCAATAAAGGGATACATTGTGAGGTAATGATTATAACGAATTAGGGTTGATTGTATATACATATATTACCGAGGATAGTACATAATAATCAGTACCCCAATAATGGAGACGATACCGCCAATGATATCGTACCGATCAGGAGTAATGCCGTCCACATAATAGCCCCATAAAATAGAAAGGGCGATGAAGATACCACCGTAGGCGGCGTATACTTTACCGAAGGGCGCTTCTTGTAAGGTAGGAATAATACCATAAATGATGAGAGTAATAGCTCCAGCGAGCATATACCATGGGCTTTTGTCATCTTTCAGATAAAGCCATACTAAATAGCCACCGCCGATTTCGGCAATGCCAGCTAGAATGAAGTAAAATATTGATAAGAGAATTTGTGACATAGTGGTTACCTTTAAAATAACTGACCTTTAGAAGGTGGATTAAAATACATGTTGTAAGATTTGTAAAAACTATATAATGCTGACATGTACGAAGGTAAGAAGATATCGGTTTTTAAAGGGATGTACATTGAGTTAGATAAATTATATTGGTGATAAGTTTCTTGGATACTTCCATCATAATTGAAAACTGCAGCACCTTTAATTTGGGATTTTATACCTGTGTCTTTTTTTATACGAGCGGTTACTTCTTCAGGTGTAATAAATTTTTTTACTAAAGAATTTACAGATTGATTGTAATTATAAAAGAAAATGTTATCAAGTTGCATTATTACAGTTTTGTCATAAGCAACAATATAAGTGGTTGCGTTAATAGTATAGTAAGGCGGATTATATCTCATTACACTTATTGAATTAATATCGATATACTCTTCACCTAATGAATTAGCTTGGACTAGTTTATATCTTTCAGGTGAATTTCTCAACTCATCTAATGAAACGGCAAATGCTGATGTTGTAACGAGCGAAAAAATCACTAGTAGAAGAAACAGTTTTTTCATAATCGCACCTCGCTTACTACATAATAAATGATATGTACTTTCATTATATAAACTACCCACAATAATTTCAACTACTAGGGCATAAAAAAAGCAACCAATCCGAAGACTGGTTGCTGTAGTATCCTATTATTTGGAGTACAATTCGACGATGAGTGTCTCGTTTACTTCGATAGGAAGTTCTTCACGCTCAGGAAGGCGAGTTAATGTGCCTTGGAAAGCGTCAAGATTTTTTTCGATGTAAGGAAGTTCAAAAGAACGAAGTTCTTGGAAGTTCACTTTGAACATTTCGTTGTCACGGCTAGCTTCACGAAGCTCGATTACATCACCTGGTTTACATTGGTAAGAAGGGATGTCAACGCGTTTGCCGTTAACAAGGATGTGGCCGTGGTTTACCATTTGACGAGCTTGACGAATGGAGTTACCGAAGCCAATGCGATATACAAGGTTGTCCAAACGGCATTCCAACAATTTCAACATGTTTTGGCCTGTAACACCGTGCATTTTTTTCGCTTTATCGTAATAGCGTACGAACTGGCGTTCTAGCAAGTTGTAGTATGCTTTAACTTTTTGTTTTTCTAATAGTTGAAGACCATATTCAGACATTTTCTTTTGACGTTGGTCTTTTTTTACACGTTTTAAAGCCTTCGCGTGACCGAAAACGTTCACACCGAAGCGACGGCATAACTTAAATCGTGCTTCTCTTCTCGTTGCCATGTGATTATCACCTCATAGATTAATATAACTTTGCACAAATTGTGCTCGTTTATTATACCTTATGAAATTGAAAAAGTCAAAGGGCTATAACCATTGTCAAGGGCCGTGTATGAACGACATATGATATTGTCATAGTATAAACACAAATGAATTTGTCAATGCATAGTACAATCTATATATACAGA
>NZ_RQVN01000021.1 GCF_003992135.1 Veillonella sp. VA142
CTAAGTATCTTTTAAGGGTTCTTTCACGATGTTAAATTATTTATATCAAAGTGTTCAATTTCTACTTGCAATTTAAGAAAGATTTTGTATTTCTTTGAAACCTATCTAAGCAGAGTCTAATCAACTACAGTTCCCTATATTCTGAGCACAATTCATCGCTAACTCAAGGTGTGAATAGATACGGATTTGTTTTTAGTTCGTATGCCAATGTAGTGCTAACACCATGACCAGGATATACCACATAGGATGGATTTAATGTTTTTATTGTTTCTAATGTGACTTTCATAGCCACTGGATCACCATTATAGGTATTCACTTTTCCTACGGTTCCCTTAAACAATGTATCTCCTGTAAACAAACTATGTTGATATCCAACCAATATACTACCTGCACTATGTCCAGGAACTTCCCATATGTTTAGAGAAAAAGGCCCTATCTGTAAAGGTCCTTCTTTCAACGCAATATATGACGAAGTAAACCGTTCTTTATATCCCGATGGCATACGCCGTTTGACTACTAATAATTCCTCATCCTTAGCATGCATATATACTGGGATATGGTACTCCTCTACTATGGCATCGACAGCACAAATATGGTCTGCATGACCATGGGTCAACACAATCCCTACGGGTACCACATCCTGTAATTCTTTTATAATACGTTGACCGTGAAACCCTGGATCAATAATTAGAGCGTACCCATTTTCTTTCAGAATATAACAATTTGTTTTATACAAGCCTTGTGGCGTTCTTATGATGTCCATCGAATCGTCTATATCCTTTTTCTTTCTTTGTAAAATATCCACGCCAAAATCCTGGATGTAATAGTACCAATAAGGTAAATAGCTCTAACCGTCCTAATAACATATCAATAATACAAACTATCTTTGCAATAGGAGCCAATATGGTAAAACTTTCCGTGGGTCCTAATGAGCCAAATGCAAGACCAACATTTCCCAAACTTCCTGCTACCAATGGTAATACATCTGCCAACGGTAATCCCGTTGAGGAAATAATCACAGAGGAAATACCAAAGACGAGCATATAAAGAAAAAAGAACTGTTGTGTAATTTGTAACCATTTATTAGGTAATACATAACCGTTGAGTCGTACCAATTGTACCATATCAGGATGAATAGCTTTCCGGAGGTAGAGAATACTACTTTTTGCCAAGATAATTATCCGTATGATTTTAAGTCCCCCTGCAGTTGAACCACTACAACCACCAAAGAACATTCCCATAAATAATACCATTTGCCCTAAGCTAGGCCATAAGTTATAATCTGCAATGGCAAATCCGGTCCCAGTCTGCATAGAAACAAGTGTAAAAATAGCATTTCGTAAATGTTCAACATTGGCATCTCCGGCTTCCCATATTAAGGCAAATAAAACCAGACTTGAACCAATGGTTAATGTCATAAGATAGATTCTATACTCAAAATCTCTCCAAATCTCTTTGATTCCCCGTTGCCATACAGATTGATAGACTGCAAAATTCCCACCTGCCAATATCATAAATATTACTAATATGATACAGACTAAATAAGAATCAGCATATTTAAATGCACTGCCTGTAATCGGTGACAAGCCTCCTGTAGCCACTGTGGCAAAGGTAAAATTAATGGCTTCAAATACGCCAACACCACTTAGCCATAATAAAAAGGTGCAAGCAAAAGTAAACACTAAATAAATTCTAAGCAAATTCCCAGCCATAGATTGAATCCGTGGTAATACAACACCTGGTCTTGGCACAGAGGCTTCCGCTTCCACCAATGGAGCAACCCCCGTCCCTAAATTTCGCAAGAATGCTAGGACTAACACAATCATCCCCATGCCGCCAATCCAATTGGTGAGACCACGCCATAAAATAAATGCTCTAGGCAAAGCACTAACATCATCAATCATGCTTCCACCAGTAGTCGTGATACCTGATACGGCTTCAAATAAAGCATCTACAAATTGTTCAAGCACTCCACTAAAGTAAAAAGGCAATGCAGAAAATATAGAAGCCAGAATCCAAGTTGCACTCACTACTAGAAACCCATCTCGTACACTATACACATTCGTATTTGTCCCATAATGATATAATAGGAACCCTACTCCTCCTGCTATACATGATGTGATAAGAAACGAGTAGTAAAAAGTCCCTTCATCCAATATACCAAAGAAAAAGGGAACCATAATGAAGGAAGCTAAAATGAGCATCACTTGTCCAACGACTCGCATAATATTTTGAATGCGCATGACTCCTTCTCCTTTCAAAAATCCCTTCTTATTTATTAATATATGCTAACAAAGTGTTAATATTTTCTGGCAATGTAAAGATCACTATATGATCTCCTTCAAGCAACAAAGTATCTCCTTTAGGAACAATCGTTTGATGTTCTCTGACAATGGCACCCACTAAGGATTTTCCCGGCAACTTTAAGTCTCTTAAATATTTATTAATCAAAGATGTTTTTTCCGTAACTTCTATTTCTACCGCTTCAGCTTTAGATCCTTCAAAGGTAAAAATATTAATAAGATTTTCATCTTCTCGTATTAATCGTAAAATTTGTCCAGATGTTAATAATCTTGGTGAAAAAGCTACATCAATACCTACCTGTTCCATTAACGTAATATACTCTAATCGTCCTACACGAACAAATGCCTTAGGTACCCCCATATGTTTCGCTAATAATGCCACCAATAAGTTCAGTTTATCATCATCTGTTAGGCAAATAATAACATCCGTATCACCAATTTCTTCTGCCCCTAATAGATCAATATCTGTTCCATCACCATGAATTACAATAGAACGGTCTACTATAGCAGCTAATTGTTCACAGCGTTCGATATCTCTTTCAATAACTTTTACATCATACCCATCTTGCTCTAAAAGCAGTGTTAAATTTCGACCAATAAGACCTGCCCCAATAATAACAACACGTTGTGTAGGCCGAGTAGCTTCATGTAACCATTCCTCTACGGTATCAATGCTTTCAGTGGCCCCTAGAAAGAACGCATTATCCATATATTCTAACGTACTATTACCATGTGGGATAATCATTTCTCCCCCACGCATAATACCAACCACCAATACATTAGGTGGCAACTCTAGGGAACGTAACGGAATGCCCATAATATCATGATTATTACGAATTTTAAATTCTACTAACCGCACAGCTCCGCTAGCAAATTCTTCAACATCTAATGCAGCTGGCGTTTTTAGAATTTTATAAATTTCTTGAGCCGTTACCATTTCTGGATTTATAAAAAGGTCTATTCCTAATCTCTCACGGATGAGTGCATTGGTATCATTTTCGTACTCTGTTTCCCGAACTCGAGCAATCGTCTTAGGAATACCTGCCGCTTTACCAAGCATACAAGCAAGCATATTAACTTCATCCGAATCCGTTACAGCAATAAGCATACCAATATCTTCGATTCCTATTTCTTGCAATAAGGCGATGCTACTACCATTCCCTTGCACTAAATTTACATCTAAATTGTTTTCTAGATTTTTAATGCGATCTCCATTTTTTTCAATGACATACACATCATGTTGATCTTGCGACAATCGCTGTGCCAAAGAATATCCTACTTTACCAGCACCTACTACCACAATTTTCATGATATATCCCCCTAATTTGTTTCCTCTACTGTAGCAGATTGTTCATCCGCCTCTAGTAAAGTGGTTTGCCCTTTATCTGTTAATAGGGTCCAACCTTCTTCTTGAACAATCAAACCTGCTTTCATCAGATGCCCCAAAGCACGTTTGAAAGCTGCCTTGCTGATATTGAACTTATCTTTAATAATAGGAGCTGATGTACCATCCCCATAGGGCATACGTCCATGACGACTGCCTAAATAAGTCATAATTTTAGCGCCATCCGAAGCGAGTGCCTCTTCTTTGACAGGACGCATAGAAATATTGATACGTCCATCATCACGTTTAAAGGTAATACGACCTTCGATAAGTTCTCCTACTTTTAAAGATTTTGTCATTTCACTACGATGCATGAAAGCAATCCATCGTTCAGGGGTAATCAAAAATGCCCCTTCACTAGTCATGTTATAAATAGCACCTTTCACCATGCCACCAATCTTAGCCTCTGTGGCTGGTTTTGAGGCTCGACGCATAGCATCATCTACATCCATAGACACTGCTAAACGGCCTGATTTATCACTATAGAGGCGAACCCAAACTTTTTCACCATTTTGAGGGCGCCCACGCATTTCTGCATGAGGCATGAAAATCCCCCGTTCCGTTCCCACCTCTACAAAACAGCCAAAGTTTGTTGTATTGATAACCTCGACATAGCCAATCTGGCCTTCTTTCATGGCAGGTAAACGCATACTCGCCGTTAAACGCCCCTTCGGATCTTTGTAGAGAAATACTGTCACTTCATCACCAATCGTAACGGACTTAGTTTGTTGGTCCTTATGCAGTAAAATATCGTCATTCGTATTGCCTGTCTGACCATCCAAGAAAGACCCTTGATCACTTTGACGTAATACTTTGAGAGTAGCAATAGTATTTTCTGATAAGCTACTAGCCATATTAGACTCCTTCAAAGGATTCTCTCGGTGCATCCTTCCACAATTCTTCTAAGCCATAAAAATGACGGTATTCACCTGTGAATACATGGGCAATCACATCACCAAAATCAAGCAAAATCCAATCGCCTTCTCGATAGCCTTCACGATGTATCACAGTCATCCCTTGTTCTGCACCAGCATCTTCAATAGCATCTGCCACACTTTGAGCATGTTTCACATTATTGGCTGTGACTATTAAGAAATAATCCCCTAACATCGTAAGACCTTCCATATCCATAATGGAAATATCTTCGCCTTTTTTATCATAGCCAGCTTGTGCTAAGATGTTTACCGTTCCTAATATATCTTGTTTCTGTTTCATTCTAACTCCTTATCTTGTTGTAGGACTTCCAGGTTCTGTTTTCTCCTTGGTGCCCTCTGTTTCCTTATCCTTAGATCCTTTTCCAGTTCCTTTGGAAGAGTCCTTGGCTCCATCTTTCGGGGAGTCTCCAATCACAGGAATTACTTCTGCATCACTTGGAATATCTCCTACTGTTATACCTATCAATTGTTGCAATTCCACTGGCTCTACATTCCAATAGTCCACATGATCGATTGTCTCTGGCGATCCTGGTAAAATATACCAACGCACTTTATCTTTAGGGAATTCAATCACTTTTGTGAGAAAACGAACCCCATCCCAAGTACTCACATTAGTACTAATATGACTCCATTGCCTCCATACTCGGAACGCCGTTCCTAAGCTGACATGATTACGTTCTCGTTCCAACATAGATTTTAACAAACGTTCTTGGTGCATTGTCCGTGCTAGTGTATCCCCTTCATCATTGAGGAATCGCATATATCCAAAGGCTGTATCATTCGTCAAATCTTGGTATCCTTGATGAATATTGATATCCACTTCACCAGAGGCTGCATCTCGATGTACCATCGATTGTTCCACATATAAACTAGGCGTTCCAAAAATATTCATTATAGAGTGAAAACTGTCTTGGTCTACCACCGCATAATATGGAATAACGATATGGAACATATCCTCCACTACGGCTTTCGTCAATTCAATGCCACCTTGCGCATACATATCATTAATTCGTTGTGGTGCCTCATTATGACGATTAATAATTTTACTATTACTAGGTATACCGATAATCTGCATAGTTTTAGCATCTAAATTGAAAGCCACTACGTATAGTGCATCTGCTTGTTGTGGTTGACTTTTATCCACACCTACAACCAGCATATAGGAAGTCTTAATAGAACTCATATCGATAGGGGTTGTATTTGTCACAGCCGGCAATACATGTGATTCTTGGCTGGTAGTACTAGATTGTGATAGAGAACTTACCACGCTGCGTATCCCCCACACTGTTAATCCTACGATTACTATTAGGAGGATGAGGGCTCCTATGATTCGTCCCCAACGCAGTCCATTTCGACGTGGTTTGCGTCGTATCTTTTGATCCATTTATCCATCTGACCTTTCTAATAATACACTATTTCTACCTCGAATAGTATCCACATGTATGCTTAACCCTTGATCTAGCAAATGACGTATCGTCCCATCATAGGCTTGAACAACAGCAGCATTTAAATCTTGGAATGCCAAATCCCGTAATTCTTCTACACCAGGAAAGCTGCGATTCGGCTCAATATAATCTGCTAGAAAAATAATCTTATCCAGCACACTCATATGTGTACTGCCTAATGTATGAACACGAATGGCCTCACAAATAGCTTCATCTTGGATATGTAACGTCAGCTTAGCATAGGCAGCTCCTGCTGACCCATGCAATAATGCTCCATTTTTCAGCATCTCCGAGTCCACCGGTATCTGAGCCTCTCTCACCAATGATTGCATCTCTTGTAAGGGACTTTCTTTCATAGCATCATGTAATAATGCCGCCATTTCTGCTTGATCCACTGGTGCTCCATAGTGTTTAGCTAATCGTTTTGCCATATCCACCACACCTAGTGTGTGGGCAAATCGTTTTGGTGAAAGCCGTCCTTTCACAATATATTGTAATGTTTCTATTGTCATTGTATCCTTCACTAGCCTATACCTTTCTACGGGATATTACATCATTAACTCCATTTTCAACAATGGTAAGTTCATGTATTGTATATCTTATGTTCCTTAATATATTGGTATACTGATCTCGGCAACATATATCGGGTAGACAATCCATGACGCAATCGATGACGCAAATCCGTAGCGGAAAGCTTCATTTCTGGCACTTCTAAAATATGAATACGACTTTCTCGTTGTCCAAACCATTCGATACTTTCACCGATATCATCCGTCGCACCAGGACGAATGGCCCCGATGAACTCGCACATATCGAGCAGTTCCTCAATATATTTCCAAGTTGGTAAATTCTGAATCGTATCTGTCCCTGCAATAAAGAAAAATTCCGTAGTAGGTCCATACACATCATGAAAATACCGTAATGTATCAATAGTATAGGATTTCCCTTCACGTTGCATCTCTACATCTGATACCACAAAATTGGGGTTATCCAGTACCGCTGCACGTACCATTTCTAACCGATATTTCGATTCAATCACATCTGTTTCCTTGTGTGGAGGCTCCTTAGCAGGCACAAAAATCACCCGATTCAAACCAAATGCCTCTAACGCCATTTCTGCAATCATAAGATGGCCTAAATGAATAGGATTAAAGGTGCCGCCTAAAATTCCGATTCGCTTTCTCTTATCTACCATATAACCACGCCCCTATACACACTAGAGATACTATACCTAGTATGGCTAATACGATGCCGTAAGACTTCCATTCATAAGCCCCTTTAGGAGACTTCATATACTGAAAGTAAGCTTTTACATACTCAAGTTTCATCGTATCTGTCCATGACCAAAGACGAAATATTTATAACTTGTCAAGGCATCTAACCCCATAGGTCCTCGGGCGTGGAGTTTTTGCGTGCTAATACCAATCTCAGCCCCTAAACCAAATTCAAAACCATCTGTAAATCGCGTAGATGCATTGACATACACAGTAGAAGCATCTACCAAGTTCATAAAACGTTCTGCCTGTGTTAGGTCTTCTGTAAGAATCATTTCAGAATGTTTCGTACCAAATGTATTGATATGTGTAATTGCTTCATCAATAGAGGATACAACCTTAATATTCACAATATAATCATTGTATTCCGTACACCAATGATCCTCTGAGGCAGGCTTCACCTGAGAAGATAAGCTTTGAATATGTACATCCCCATAGATAGTAACACCCTTTTCTTCTAACATAGCTACAATCTTAGGGCCTAAATCTTGTAGTCTTTCTTCATGTAACAAAATGGTTTCCATAGCATTACATACCGATGGTCGTGATAGTTTTGCATTTTCCAATACCTGTAATGCCATTGTTTCATCAGCAGATGCATCCACATAACCATGGACAACACCACTTCCTGTTTCTATAACAGGAATTTTACTATTGTTTACAACAAATTGAATCAATCCTGCTCCACCTCGCGGAATCATCACATCGATCCATTTCCGTTGTGCTAACAATTCACCTACAGCCTCACGGTCTAGAATAGATACTAATTGAACAAGTTCCTTAGGGGCACCACAACGCTCTAAAGACCCCTGCATAATTTGTACCATCGCCTCACTTGTATGATATGCCTCTTTACCACCACGAAGAATGATAGCATTGCCTGTCTTAATAGCTAAGGCAGCTGCATCCACTGTCACATTAGGGCGAGCTTCATAAATCATTCCGATAACACCAATAGGAATTTGTCGCTTTTCAATACGCAAGCCATTGTATAGTGTTCTGCTTTCTAGCACTGTACCAATCGGATCCCGTAGGTTAGCTACCTGGCGAACACCTTCACAAATACCTTCAATACGTTCTTTCGTCAATCGAAGTCGATCCATCATCACAGAAGGAACTCCATTCTCTTTAGCCTCAGAACAATCCATATTGTTCGCCTCTAAAATAGTTGGGATTGCCACTTCTAAGTCACAAGCAATCTGTTCCAAGATACGATTTTTATCGTCTGTACTCAGTACTTGTCCTACCATAGAGGCTGATCGTGCTGCTTTGCCTAAACTTTCAAAATATGCAGTATATGGATTCATAATTTACTCCTGTCGTAAGACAACTAAGTTATCTCGATGCACCACTACATGATAGGTATCACGAACGCCTAGAATACTAGGGATATCCTGTGATTTATGGCCTTTAATTTTAAGCAAATCAGATACATTAAAGTTCACAATACCACGAGCGATTTCCTCTCCATCATGAACGATAGATATGGTATCCCCTTCTTCAAATTGTCCTTCACCAGATAGAATGCCTACTGGTAAAATACTGGACCCATTGGTGAGTAACGCATCTCGGCATCCTTTGTCCACATGAATGGACCCTTGTAAACGTGTGCCAAATGCCATCCAGCGCTTTTTAATTTGCGGCACATCTCGATGTGGCCAGAAATGGGTACCTCGTTCTTCTCCATTCATGATAGCCTTAATACTATCTGCATGATCCCCAGAGGCAATGACCATATGAACACCGGAATTCGTTGCAATATGAGCCGCTTGAATTTTCGTATACATACCACCTGTCCCCAAGGAAGACCCAGCACCCCCGGAAATTTCATAAATGTACGGCGTAAGAGCCTCTACTTCATGAATTAAGGTAGCTGTTGGATCCGTCGATGGATTCGCTGTGTATAAACCCTCGATATCCGAAAGGATAATCAATACATCTGCATCAATAATGCTAGCAATGTTAGCAGATAATGTATCATTATCGCCAATTTTAAACTCATCGATAGCCACCACATCATTTTCATTGATAATAGGAATAACTCCTAATCCAATGAGGGCCGTCAATGTATTCCGTAAATTCAGATAATGACTACGTTTCACCGTATCTTCACGGGTTACAAGAATTTGTCCTACCGTATGTCCATATTCAGCGAATAACTTCTCATACATGTGCAACAAAATCCCTTGTCCCACAGAGGCTGCGGCTTGTTTTAAAGCAATATCATCGGGTCTTGACGTGAACCCCAATGAGGGAAGACCGGCGGCAGTAGCCCCAGAAGAAACTAAAATCATTTCTTTTCCTGCATTGGCTAAATTACAAATTTGGCGGACTAACACTTCCATTTTATCAATGTTAATGCGTCCATTTGCATGGGTTAGTGAACTCGTTCCTACTTTAACAATCACTCGTTTCGCCTGTCGTAATTCTTCTCTCATCGCTTCACCTCACACGGATTGATTATCTTGGCAACTCAATTTTTGGATCTTTTGCTTTTTTATATAATACACCATTATGTCCGATGATTTGTACTAATTCTGCTCCTAACATATCTGCTAAATGAGGCAAAATTTCTTTTGGATCCTCTAAGCAGTTGTTTAATACTTTTACTTTGATTAATTCACGTTTTGTAATAGCAGCTCGTGCACTGTCGATAACAGGATCTTCCAATCCCCCTTTACCAATCATCACCACTGCCGGCATAGTGCTTGCTAAGGCACGTAAATATCGCTTTTGTTTGCCTGTCATTCTATCTCCTAATCATGGAATGTAAATCGTTGGTCACCAATGACTACTTCATCGCCATCTTGAATGCCACGTTTTTTCAATTCCGCATCTAAATCCATATAGCGCCAAATTTTTTGGAATCTTCGTAGTGCCTGCTCATCATCAAGATTCGTCATAGCCACCAATTTTTCAATACGAGAGCCACTGATAATATACGATGCATCATCGCCACGAGTAATGACGAAATCTGTATCGGGTTTTGCCTCATAGTATACAGTGTCATCCACCACTTCTGGTTCTGGCACATAGTTTTCTACATAGTACCATGCACGTTCTACTAATGATGACAACCCTTCTCCAGTCAATGCATTCACCGCAAATACTTCATAGTCTTGATCAACAAAGTATTTTGTCACTCTTGGCAATGTGTCTTCATCTTGTAACAAGTCTGTTTTGTTCAATACAATCAATTGCTTTTTCTTGCTTAATTTTTCGCTATATTTAGATAACTCCTCATTAATTTTATGAAAGTCTTCAATAGGGTCACGACCTTCTAATCCAGATACATCCAATACATGGAGCAAAATATTACTACGTTCTACGTGACGTAAGAAGGAATGTCCTAAGCCAATACCTTCACTAGCTCCTTCAATCAAACCTGGAATATCTGCCATAACGAAGCTTTTACCTGGCGCTACAGATACTACCCCTAATACTGGAGTTAATGTCGTAAAGTGGTACGCTGCGACTTCTGGTTTTGCAGAAGACACTTTGCGGATGATAGAAGATTTACCCACGCTTGGGTAACCCAATAATCCCACGTCAGCTAGCACCTTAAGTTCTAAATTTAACCAACGTTCTTCCCCAGGCTCTCCTTTTTCAGCAAAGGTTGGTACACGGTTAGCGCTCGTTTGAAAACGTGCATTACCACGACCACCTCGGCCGCCCTTAGCCACCATGTATATTTGCCCATCTTCGACCAAGTCTGCCATTAATTTTCCTGATTCTTCGTCGGTTATCGTCGTTCCCAAAGGAACAGAGACGATTAAGTTTTCAGCACCACGACCATGCTTATTGGCACTTTGTCCAGCACCACCAGTATCGCCTTTAAATTGACGTTTATATCTAAAATCAACAAGTGTATTGATATTTCTATCAGCTTTTAAAATGATGTCAGCACCTTTACCTCCATCGCCACCATTCGGTCCCCCTTGTGGTACATATTTTTCTCGACGGAAACTACTCATACCATTACCGCCATCTCCCGCTTTCACTAATATACGGGCACGATCTATAAACATAGTTTTTTCCTCTAGCCCTATAGATAGAGCGGCCGAAGCCGCTATATCATAGAGATTTTACAATTTCAATAGCACGTTCCATTTGTACATCCTCTTCAGGATTTGTTTTGGACGGCTCCACAACTTCATCTGGTTCAATTCCAATACCATCAATAACTCTATCATTTGGTGTATGATAGCGAGCAATAGTAATCTTTAGCCCTTCTTCGTCAAGTCCTTGTACTACGCTCTGCACAGTACCTTTGCCATAACTTTTTGTTCCTACAATAGTGCCTGATTTTGTATCTTGCACAGCACCAGCAATAATTTCTGAGGCACTTGCAGAATTACCATTAATCAATACAACTAACGGAATAAGATTATGCTCTCCTTTAGACATATAGGCTGTCGTTTTCCCTCTTCTCGTTTGTACAGTTACAATTGGCCCTTTTGGCACTAAATATTGTCCTATACCATGAGCTGTGGTAATTAAACCACCTGGATTATCACGTAAGTCTAAGACTAACCGTTGCATCCCTTTAGATTGAAGTTCCTCATAAGCTTTCGCAAACTCATCTACTGTTTTTTCTGCAAATTGTGTGACCCGAATATAGCCCACATCGTCTGTTAACATTTGCCCTTTTACAGTCGGCATCACAATGGTTTTCCTCTCAATGGAAAATTCTTTTTCTTCGCCATTGCGAAGAATACGAAGTACTACAAAAGTTCCTTCTTTACCTCGAATGTGATTCGCTACGTCTTCTTTTTCGATATCGGACACAGGTGTTCCATCTATGGCAAGGATTTGGTCTCCCTTTTGAAGGCCCGCTGCTTCCGCTGGTTGTCCTTCCATCGTAGCTCCTACTTTCAGAGTTTTTCCATCAGAAAAGTCCAGTAATAGACCAATGCCGCTATAAGTAGAAGACGTATGTATTTCCAACTCTTTCATAGCATCCTTATCTAAATAGACAGTATGTTTATCATGAGTACCTTTAACTAGTCCTTTCAGCATATTAACAAACAATTCTTCTTTTGCTGGAGGGTCCATAGCCCATTGGGTTGTAATGTAATAGGTATATCCAAATTTGGCAATGCCCAACGGCGAACCTGAGACATACCAAAAGAAAGCCGTTAGTCCAATTAAAAAAGTAACTATCCAAGTAACTATTATGAGCAAAGAATATTTGATAAGATTTTTTAAACTATCTTGTTCAATCTCCTCTTCTATGCTAACAATATTCCCCGCCTCATCCTTTGTAATCACTTCATATCTTACACCCAAGAAAAAAGCCTTAACTTTATGCCAGATAGATTGTTTTTCTTTATCTTTCATAGTCTCCTCTATAAGTATGCCATTGGATCTGTTGGTTCCCCATTAATGCGCACTTCAAAGTGAAGATGCGGTCCTGTAGAACCACCAGTATTACCAGAATAGGAAACGACTTGACCTTTCGATACAGTTTGACCAGGACTGACTGCTACATCACTATTATGAGCATACAAGGTGGACATGCCATTTCCATGGTCAATGATAACGGTGTATCCATATCCGCTGACCCAACCAGCTTCTACGACAACACCTCCATCGGCAGCATGAACTGGTGTCCCTTCATCCACCCCAAAGTCTGTACCTGCATGAAGACGACGAGTACCATAAATTGGATGAATACGCCATCCAAAATTAGATGTAATAGGTGCATTAACAGGACGTGATAATTGACCTGTACCTTGCACCCATGTCACACCACCGCCACCTCCTTGGCTAGCTGCCGCAGCAGCTGCTGCACGTTCCGCTGCCCGTTGTTGTAACATAGCTGTGATGCTTGCAGAGGATGCCATTAACTCATTATACGCACGCTCTGCTGTATCTCGGTCATTCATAGCTCGTTCTAACACAGCTTGGCGTTCAGCTTTTTTCTGATTAATTAAGTTCTGCTTTTCTTGCGCCACTTTTTCTAATTCTAATACCTTAGCACGGTCCGCTTCCAACTTTGCTTTTTTACTAGCAATTTCTTCCCGTTCTGTTTTGATGGTGTTAATCAACTCCATATCAGATTGTAGAATACGTTTCAACATTTCCATACGGTTTGCAAAGTCACTAAAGTCTTTAGAACCAATCACTACATCTAAGTAACTTAAACGACCATTAATATAAATATCTCGCACTCGTTTATAAAATACTTTTTCTCTGGATTGCAAGCGTGCTTGTGCTGCTTTCAATTCCGTCTCTGTTTTTGTTATGTCTTTGTCTAATTGAATCCGATCTGCTTGCACTTGTTTTAATTCTGCAGTAGCAGTATCTAAATCACGTTGTATAGCATGTAACTGTTCATATACGGTACCAATCGTTTTTTCTGCTTCCGATTTTTTATTTGCTTCGTTTGTCATTTGCTGTTGGATATTAGACAACTGATTGGTTAAATCTTCATCTTCCGCTTGATACCAGTACGGTGTAGCCATCATGATAGAACCGCATAGTAAACTAGTTACTAGTGTTACTGTTTTTTTCTTCATCATTCCTACACTTTCATATATTGTTTTAACGAAATGGTACTACCAATAGCACCCACTACAATTCCTACCACAACTAATCCTGCGGATAATTGATAGATAAATGGCATCATTGGTACTAGTGGCATGAAAGCAAAGTTGGAAATCACTTCCACTGTAATATAACGGTAGAATTGCCACGTAGCGACACCCGCAATAGCGCCACCGATAGCACCTAAAAACATACCTTCCAATACAAAAGGCCAACGGATAAACCAGTTTGTAGCTCCTACATATTTCATAATACCAATTTCTTTGCGGCGAGCAAATACTGTCAAACGAATCGTATTAGAAATGATAAACAAAGTAGCTCCAGCCAAGAAAGCAATAAGTACCATACCACCAATACGAATAATTTTAGTGACTTCAAAAATTTGTTCAATCACATCTTGTCCATAATGTGCACTTTCTACTTCTGGATATTTAGACACTACTTCTGCTGTAGATTTTACTTGGTCTGGCGTATTGAAAGTCAACACATAAGACGTTGGCAATGGGTTATGTCCATCCAGAGAGTCTACCAATTGCTGTTGTTCTCCTAAACGCTCTTTAAAACGTTTCATAGCCTCATCTTTTGTAACAAACTCAATGTCTTTCAGTTCTGGCAATGCTTTTAATTTTTTGCCTAACTCCATAACCTGAGGTGTTGTTAAATTATCTTTCAAATAGATACTAATTTGTACTTGGCTCTCTAAATGGGATGCCAAATTATTAAGATTCACAACACCACAAGCAAATACACCCAATATAAACAAGGACAAAGTCACTGTAGAAATGGATGCTAAGGACATCAATCCATTACGACGCATGGATTGAATAGCTTCTTTAATATAATATTTAAACGTTCTAATTTTCATGGAATGCGGCCCCTCTCATTTGATCACTTACTACACGACCACCTTCTAAGGCGATCACTCGTTTGTTTAGATAAGACACCATATCCATATCATGTGTTACCATCACTACGGTTGTACCAGAGTTATTGATGGCTTTAAAAAGATCAGAAATATCGCGGCTTGTTTGAGGGTCCAAGTTACCTGTCGGTTCATCAGCAATTAACACTAACGGTTTATTCACAATAGCTCTAGCAATAGCAACCCGTTGTTGTTCCCCACCACTAAGATCTTGTGGCAAATCATTAGCTTTATCGCTCAATCCCACCAGTTCCAATACATTTAGTACTTTATCTCTAATTACTTTCGGCTTTTCCTCAATCACTTCCAAAGCAAAAGCAATATTTTCAAACACTGTTTTTGATGGTAAAAGTCGGAAATCTTGGAATACAATTCCTAACTTTCTACGTAAGTACGGTACTTTGCTAGATTTGATACGTGTTACATCAACATCATTTACAATAACTGTTCCAGAATCTGGTGTAACTTCATGTGAAAGTAATTTAATAAATGTTGATTTACCTGCTCCAGAATGTCCACAGACTAATACGAATTCTCCTTTTTCAATATGAATCGATACATCCTCTAAAGCAACGGATCCATTGTCGTATACTTTATGGACATTTCTAAATTCTATCATTCTATCATTTCCTTCCTATTTTCGCGCTATACCTCGTTTGGTAGCTGCTACAATATCAGTGGCTGTTAAACCATATTTTGCCATCAATTCTTTCGGTGTACCAGACTCACCAAAGGTATCTTTTAGACCTACAAATTCCATTGGTACTGGGCATTCTTTTACCACAACTTCTGCCACAGCACTACCTAAACCACCAATCACATTATGCTCTTCAGCGGTAATCAACAGTCCAGTTTCTTTGGCTGCTTTTACAATCGCCTCCGCATCGATAGGTTTAATGGAAGCCATGTTGATGACACGCACAGAAATGCCTTCTGCTTCTAACGTAGCCGCCGCTTCTACGGCAGGGCCCACTAAAGCACCACAAGCAATAATCGTGGCATCTTTACCATCACGCAATTGTTGAGATTTGCCCGGCACAAATATGTATCCTTCTGGCGTCACATCTTCTACACCGGCACGGCCTAAACGTACATAGACAGGACCATGATACTCCGCTGCCCAAGCGATGACAGCTTCTGTTTCTACTGCATCGGCAGGTACCACAACAGTCATATTAGGTAATGTACGCATGCAAGATATATCTTCTAAACTTTGATGTGTCGCACCGTCTTCACCAACAGTAATTCCTGCATGAGTGGCACATACTTTTACGTTTAATTTTGGATAACATACAGCATTGCGCACTTGTTCAAAGGCACGACCTGTAGCAAACATAGCAAATGAAGACACAAATGGGACTTTGCCTGCTGCTGCCAAACCAGCGCCTACAGAAATTAAGTTTTGCTCTGCAATTCCTACATTAAAGAATCGTTCCGGATATACTTTTTTAAATTCATCAGTTTTTGTAGATTTTGATAAATCTGCATCTAATACAACAACATCTTTATGAGTGGCACCCACTTTAACTAAGGCTGCACCATATGCTTCACGAGTCGCTTTTCCCATGATTACACCTCCAACAATTCCGCTACAAATGTGTCACATTCTTCTTGTGATGGCGCTTTACCATGCCAACCTGCTTGGCCTTCCATAGCTTTGATACCTTTACCTTTGACAGTGTTCATAATCACCATAGTTGGTTTATCTGTCGTTGCTTTTGCTTCTGTAACCGCTGCATGCAAGGCATCTAAATCATGACCATCTACCACAATCACATGCCAACCGAAGGCTTTGAATTTTTCATCAATTGGCAATGGACTCATAACTTTTGTGATATCACCGTCGATTTGCAATCCATTAAAATCTACAAATGCTGTTAGGTTGGACAATTTGTAATGAGCTGCAAACATCGCTGCTTCCCATACTTGGCCCTCTTCTAGTTCGCCGTCACCTAGTACGGAATACACACGATAAGAGGCTCCGTCAATTTTACCTGCTAGTGCCATACCACATGCCGCTGAAATACCTTGTCCCAGGGACCCAGTAGACATGTCTACACCTGGAATATATTTCATATCTGGATGACCTTGCAAAATATGATCTATTTTACGCAAATTCAATAATTCTTCAGTTGGAAAGAATCCTTTTTCTGCCAATGTAGCATACAGAGCTGGTGCAGCATGTCCTTTAGATAAGACAAAACGATCTCGATGAGGATCTTTTGGCTCATTTGGATTCACATTCATTTCTTGAAAGTACAATAAACTCATTACATCAGCAATAGATAAAGATCCCCCTGGATGACCAGATTTTGCTGACGTGACTGCTTTCACGATGTTTACACGAATCGCTTTTGCTTTTTCTTGTATCAGTTGTTTTTGTTCAAGTGTTAACATACCATACCCTCCCGTGTTATACACAATTTTAAGGCAAATTATTTATCATGCAGCATGCCAATGGCAATGCGGGCATTCTCTAATGCATTTCTTCGTAATTCATGGATATTTTCTAAAACTGTTTCCGTGAAAGTACTTCGTTCCAAAGCTTCTATTGTACCTGCTACAATAGGCTCTACTTCTAATGTATGTAAATCACCTACTGGCTCTTCACCTATCATATGAAGAAAGTTTAAAATTTTAGGGTCATAAGAGATCCCCAGGCAAGGTGTTTCCATTAGCGCACTAAATACTAGTGCATGCAGTCGTACCCCTATCATGACGTCCACAGAACTACTCAACGACAATAGCTCTGTCGTGCTATACACATCAGCAAGAACTGTCGATGTAACTGTCATATGCTTGGCAATGACTTCTGCCTCCATCGTATCCTCTGTATGTTGCATAGGAATAAATACGATATGAGCCTCTGTTGCTCTGTGAATCTGATCTAGAGCCTCTGCTAATATTCGTTGATACTTTGTGCAACCTTTCCAAGATCGAACAGATACTCCCACAATCGGTCGGTCCATAGACACTCCATAGGACTCCAATATTTGATGACCCACTGACGTATCTACTGGATGCATGCCTAGCACCGCATCAGCCGTCACTGTAATCGGTACATTATGAATACCTAGTGAAAGTAACTCTTCCTTTGATGCATGATCCCGTACAGTAATATGAGACACTTGATTCAATACATGTCCCACCGTGGCACGAGCCAAAGATTTACGCAAAGGACCAATACCCTGAGCATAAATCATCACCTGTTTTCCCAGCGTATTCGCCAAGGCGATGATACTTAAATAATAGTAGAGACTACGTGTACTCGTGACATCCTGCAACAGACTACCTCCGCCACTGATGAGCATATCACAAGAATATATAGCGCGGTATATCTTCCACATGTCAAAGCGACCTATGGCTTTCACCTTGTGAGTGTTCATAGTTTCTACGGGATTTCCAGAGATTACCGTAATTTCAGCCTGTGGTTCTAATTCAAGCAAGGCTTGTAAAATAGAACTCAATAAGGCTTCATCTCCGGCATTACCGAACCCATAATAACCGGAAATGAGTATCTTACACATGGCTTTCACCTCGTCCTTGGAACCAACGAATACCATATCCGATGAATCGTACCGCTATAATGGCTATTAAACCTATGACAATACCTAATAGCAACCCATCATAACCACGAGCAATGGACATGTACACTGGTGTACGTAAATGGCAGAACGTTTCCACCATGGATGCAATACCTATGACAGCCCCTACGGATAAGGCAAAGTGTAAGACCATCGGAATCCGACGACCCACAGCATAGGCCGCCAGCATAAATGCTGGGTGACCAATTAAAAATTCCTTTTCACGAGGGCGTGCATACATAGTATTTTCTAAAAATCTACGCAAAGCGAGTTCCCAAGACGGTACTGGCACACCTGCCGTATGACCACTACGTCCTACAAAGACATAGGCTACTACAGCCAAAGCTCCAAGAATTAACAAGCTATAGACTTTAATATCAATTTGAACAAATTCTGTAATGAAAGATTTGACATCTTTCACGGAAGAAATAGTTCTCCCTTTCCAAATTGGAAAGCGTTGTAAATAGGCGATAGCCGTTAATACTACTGGCGCCACAAAGGTTAATTTTACACCATGGAACAAGGCAAATTCCATAAAGAACTGCGTGCTACCTAGCATGCCTGCTATACTGATGCCACCAACGGCAGCAATCAAAGCTGCTACCACGAGATATACTACAGATTCTATAGTGCTTCTCCATGGAGATAACCCTTCATGATTCCGTTTCGACCAACAATCAAAGATCATCGTCATTGCCAGAACTGGAGCAGATATAGCTGCTACCAATGCCCAAGCCGACATAATTTTTGTACCTATGGTCATCACATAAATACCTATAGAAATGATGCTACCCACAGCAAATAGGCCTAGTAAATATGGTTTTCGTATACGTATGATCTGACCTAATGTGAGTGTCGCTAAGCTTATTACGCCTGTCATCGTTAATAATCGTAACAAAGTGTTCGGCGTATACACCGGGTAAATAGAAGCTTCCCCTGTAGTAAAACCACGAGCTTGTAACTTATCTGTCACTTGTTTCGCTACAAATAATGTTGTTTCTAAAGCTGTTCTGTTATCTACGCCTTGTTCATATAATGGGAACAAGTTGTAACGAATATTTCGTTCAATGTCACTGATGTAGAACCATTGTACTAGTTCACCCGGTGTCAGCTTACGTACTTCTTCTTTCGATACAGTGTACAATCTACCTACTTTATAGTGATTGGCATTAGCCATTTCTAAGAACCCAGCTTGTGGGAAGTACTGCAATTGATTAACTGCTTCAATCCCCACTACAGGAATATGGCGTGCTTCTAATTGTTCTAACGTACGATCTACATGCAATGGATACCCTAAGGCTTCTTTACCTACGAAGACCATTCCCGTTATATTAGAAACTCCCTCAAGACGTTGGAACACATGGTCCACATCTTCTACAGTCACTCCTTTATAGTTCGTTGGACGTACAATGACATGGAATCCTAGATTCGCCACTTCTTGAGCTTGCAATTTAGAAATACCTAAGTTCATATCTTTTAAAGAATCACTTGGCAACGCTAATCCTAAAATAGGACCTAATGATGTTTGCAATACCGTGACTTTATCTTTGCCTAAGCGGCGTACTAAATCTTCCTGTACCTCTTGAAAGTAAGCTTCTTTACCAGAAACCATCCCCACATAGGTAAGGCCAGGCTGTACACCTGCAACTTGCAATTGCTCTAAATCATTAGAGCTATACATATGAATATGACCTGCATCTCTTTCTTTTTGCAATGTTCTATCATAAATTGCTAACGCTGTAATACCAGATTCTTTAGCGGCTACTACTGCCTCTGACAAGGAGCGCTTCTCATAAGCATTGGCACGCAGTAGTCCATCATAGTCGATGATATTTTCAATCTGTTCCTGCTGTGCCTCAATATGATGTCGTTCTTTCACCAATATTAGTCCACTCACAATGCCCACACCTAGAAAGGCCAATAAAATCCATGTGTAAATAGATATTGTCTTTAATTTCATAAGCCCTCCTATTGTGCAACAGGATGCACGAACACATGAATTTCTTCACGCCCTGTTTCTACACGATCCAATTGAACAGGAATTGGAAACTTTCCAAAATCATAGAGAGGAATTGATTTCACCACACCACTAGATAAGCGGTTCAAACTAGCTCCACCAATGGACAGCTTTTCTGTTACAAACTGCAATGTGTTGCCTTCAATTTCTAATCGACCTTGGATGGTTACCTTACCAGAAAGGAAGCCGCCTACATCGATACGCCCACTCATGGCAACGCCATGACCAGAAATCTCTACAGTTTCAATCGCCAAGCCTTTGGCACTGGAACTGGATAAGTGTTGTTCAATGTATCGTTTCAGATCATCTTGATGGATAATTCCTTCAATATGACCTTGTCCAAAACTAGTAAAACGCAATTGTTGGTTAAAAAATAATTCTTTAGGTTCAATCTGGATTTGACGTAGGTCAAATGTTAATCGTTGTACTTTCAGTTTACCTAAAGTGACCCCATCTAAGGAACCTCGAAATGAGTCAATCTCACCCAGCGCTAACTTAAATCCCGGAGAAGATTCAATGCGCATGGACTGTGCTTCTGGATGTAAGGTATCTTCTAGTCTTGATTCTACTTCATGGCTCACAAGGGCAGGCAAGAAAAAGGATGAGCCGCCTATAACGATACCACCTAGTATCAAGACAAATAGTATTGTTTTAAAAAAGAAATTTCTCACGATCACTCCATTATATTGTTAAATTGGCTTCTTTCTTCAAGAATCCTTCCATAAATTGATCTAAGTTACCGTCCATGACAGACTGCACATTACCTGTTTCCACGTTAGTACGATGATCTTTTACCATATTGTACGGATGGAATACATAGGACCGAATTTGGCTTCCCCATTCAATCGCTTGGTAGGTGCCGCCTAATTGTTCCTTCAACTCAGCTTGTTTTTCTAACTCTAATTCAAATAATTTAGCACGTAATAATTTTAAACATTGCTCTCTATTTTGAATTTGTGAGCGCTCACTTTGACACTGCACGACAATGCCTGTCGGTGTATGTGTCATACGCACAGCAGAGTCTGTTTTGTTGATGTGCTGTCCACCCGCGCCACTAGCACGATACGTATCCACTTGTACATCTTTCATATCCAAATTGATTTCTACAGTCTCATCAATTTCAGGCATTACATCAACAGCACAGAACGAAGTATGACGGCGTGCGGCAGAATCAAAAGGAGAAATACGGACTAAACGATGTACACCTTTTTCAGATTTCATATAGCCAAATGCATTCTCACCTTTAATCAAGAACGTAGCACTTTTAATTCCAGCTTCGTCACCCACTTGTTCATCCATAAGTGAAATACCATATCCTTGTTTTTCCGCCCAACGTAAATACATACGTATCAGCATAGAACACCAGTCTTGTGCCTCTGTACCACCGGCACCAGCATGGAATGTAAGGATAGCGTTGTTCTTATCGTATTCACCACTTAACAAGAGTAATACTTCACGATGCTCTACTTCATGAGTCAACTGCTCTACCATAGTAGTCAGTTCCCCTTCCATAGAGGTATCCTCTTCATCGATGGCCATTTCTAGCATAAGCTTTGCTTCTTCCACATCGGTAACAAGCTGTTTATATCCCTCTACGGCATCTTTTAATTGTGTCGCTTCTTGGGAAATATCTCGCGCTGCCTCTGGATCATTCCAAAAATCAGGATCACTCATTTTTATATCTAATGTTAATATGCGTTCTTCTTTTTGAGCGATGTTAAAGTGAATCCCTCATTCCAAAAATACGCTCCTCTAAATTGTCGATAGGACCTTTTAAGTCTTCTAACATTTTATTCACCTCTTTCTTTCAATCACTATTAAAAATGGCCGCACAGGAGGCTTGTCACCTCGCTGCGTGGCCATGAAAGTCTAGTCTACGTTTTGTGGTTCCAACACGTCTTCATGGTGGGTCTTAGCATCAGCTAGATGATCAACCGGTTCTTCTTCTGCTATTGTTTCCACATTAATTTGGATACGGTATAAATACATAATTGTTTCATCCGTAATAGCTTCTTTCATACTTTCAAACATGTCGTAGGCCTCGAATTTGTATTCTACTAATGGATTTTTTTGTCCATACGCACGTAGGCCAATTCCTTCTTTTAACATATCCATGGCATCCAAATGTTCCATCCATTTGCTGTCCACAACTTTAAGCATGATAGCTTTCTCAAGCTCGCGCATGTTAGCTTCCCCAAATAAGGATTCACGTTTTTCATACTCTTGGTGAGCAATATCGATTAGATACTCTTGTAGTTCTGCACGACCATACTCTTCCATTTGCTCTACTGTCAACATACCTGGTTCTAAGAAGTAAATTTCTAAGTGTTTTAGTAAGCCTTCATAGTTCCATTCTTCCGGATATAACTTTTCATCTGCATATTGATTCATAGAGTTGATAATCAAGTTATCAACCATATGCAAGATTGTTTCACGTAAGGATTGGTTATTCAAGATCAAACGACGCTGTCCGTATAATACTTCCCGCTGTTGATTCATAACATCATCATATTCCAAGATATACTTACGAATATTAAAGTTATGATTTTCTACTTTTTTCTGTGCTCGTTCAATGGATTTTGTAATCAAGGAATGCTCGATTGGCTCATCTTCTTCCATACCTAATTTATCCATCATGCCAGCAATATTATCTGCGCCAAAAATACGCATCAAATCATCTTCCAAAGACAGGAAGAATTGGGAGGAACCATTGTCCCCTTGACGGCCAGAACGACCGCGCAACTGATTGTCGATACGACGACTTTCATGTCGCTCAGTACCTAAAATGTGTAAACCACCTAGTTCAGCTACGCCTTCCCCTAAAGAAATATCTGTACCACGGCCCGCCATATTCGTAGCAATTGTTACCATGCCATGCTGACCTGCATTAGCAACAATTTCCGCTTCTTGTTCATGATGTTTCGCATTCAATACATTGTGTGGTACGCCAGCATTGGTCAACATATCACTCAACATTTCAGATTGCGTAATGGAGGTAGTACCCACCAAGATTGGCTGACCTGTTTTATGGCGTTCCACTACATCGCGAATAACAGCACGATATTTAGCATCTTTTGTTTTAAAGATTAAATCTGGCATATCTATACGTGCCAATACTTTATTTGGTGGAATTTCATATACTTCCAAACCGTAAATGTTGTTAAATTCTTGTTCTTCTGTTTTCGCCGTACCCGTCATACCAGATAGTTTTTCGTACATACGGAAATAGTTCTGGAATGTGATAGATGCCAACGTTTGGCTTTCACGTTCTACACGTAAGCCTTCTTTTGCCTCAATAGCTTGGTGTAAACCATCGGAATAACGACGACCGAACATCAAACGGCCCGTAAATTCGTCAACGATAACCACTTCGCCATCCTTCACGACGTAATCTTTGTCGCGCTCCATCATGGCGTACGCACGGAGGGATGCACTCAACAAGTGATTCAATTCTAGGTTAGAAGAATCATACAAGTTTTCGATGTGCAACATTTTTTCAACTTTCGCAATTCCTTCTTCTGTAGGAGCTATGGTTTTTTGTTTTTCATCGATGGTATAATCTTCATCTTTTACCAAGTGTGGCACTACTTTTGCCAATTCATAATAGCGTTCCGTAGAGCGTTCGCCTGGCCCGGAAATAATGAGCGGTGTACGAGCTTCATCGATTAAAATAGAGTCCACTTCATCGACGATGGCATAGTTTAATGGACGTTGCACCATTTGGTCTGCATGGACAACCATGTTATCACGCAAATAGTCAAAGCCGAACTCATTATTCGTACCATAGGTAATATCTGCCCCATAGGATTGTTTTCGTTGGTCGTAATCTAAACCAGCAACAATTAAGCCAGTAGATAAGCCTAGAAAATTATATAAACGTCCCATCCATTCGCTGTCACGTTTTGCCAAGTAATCATTCACTGTTACAACATGTACACCCTTACCAGATAGGGCGTTTAAATACACTGGTAATGTAGCAACCAATGTTTTACCTTCACCAGTACGCATCTCTGCAATATTACCACGGTGCAATACAATACCACCAATCATTTGCACATCGAAGTGGCGCATTCCCAATACACGTTTGGATGCTTCACGAACTACGGCAAATGCTTCTGGTAAAATATCATCTAATGTTTCACCATTTGCCAATCTTGCTTTGAACTCTTCTGTCTTTGCGCGCAAAGAAGCATCACTCAAGGATAACAATTCTGGTTCCAATCCATTAATCTCTTCAACAATGGATCGAATCCGTTTAATTTCTTTTGCATTTTTATTGCCTAATAGTTTTTGTATAAAACCTAACAACTATCTCAACTCCTTATATGTGGAAAGTTTCAATTAAAGACTATGTATCTAGATTATTATAGCCTACTAGCAAGTAATAGTCAAAAAGAAGTGGGATTTTTAGAGTTATTTATAATAATCCTATCTATCAAAGCAATTATACATAGTGCTATAATTAATTTGAAAGGAACTGAACATATGGGATTATATCTTTTAGATAAAAAAAGCTTTTCATATTTAGAAAGGTTCTATCTACAAAATTTATCTCCGCAACTATTAATCGATATTACCTATCTCCCACTCCGTGAGATAGAACTCGAATTATCTTACTTATTACAGTTAAATTTCATTACCAACACTGATGGGTTTCATTGCGATTCAGAAGGTATTCACCCTAAAAATATTTATAAAATAACTCCCCTTGGAAGAGCTTATTATGAAGCAGTATTAAAGCAATGAAAACTTGATATAATACCAGTTGGTGTGCTAACAGCGCATAAGTCCTCTCTATTTTTTCAATTCTTGCTACAATGTTAAATTAGAACTTTGTTAGCAATTGGTAATGGAAATATATTTTCTTCTATTATCATCATTTCTGTACATTCGTATAATCGTATTTATATGAAGGGATTGATATTCCTAAATACTGAACATATAATTAAAGTACAAATTGGGCTATGAAACCCAAAACTAACTTTATATTATCCTTCGGGATAAAAAGAAGAGACTATAACAAAATGTATGTTTTACATTTTTGTTACAGCCTTTCTTGTGTTTATAATATATTAGAAAGGAGAATTTAGTGTGGGAAAAAACCAACACGTTGTGCCGTCTAAAAATAATGGTTGGAATGTTAAAGGTGAAGGCAATACAAAAGCTACAAAACACTTTGACACTAAAAAACCAGCAATTGATTATGCTCGTAATATTAGCATAAATCAAAAAAGTGAATTAGTCATTCACAATAAAGATGGTAAAATAACGCAAAAAGATAGTCATGAACCTGACTCATATCCTCCCAAAGGATAATAGGCTATAATACACGGATAAAACGGCTCCTTGTCAAATGTGGGAGCTACTCATACAAGAGTAGCCCCCACATTTATTATAGAGCCTGACTTTTCATCCATGTTTCAAATTTATCTACATGAACCAGTGTTTGTTGCGGCCCTATTTGTAAGCATATATCATTGAACACCCCTTCATTTTGTTTGCTTTTCCTTCAATTTCAATTACTAACATAAATAACCATCCTTTTCATTTATATTTTATATTCCTTTCAAAATTGGTATAATTATCTTAGAAAGGAGGTCCATCAATTGACTAACTTTTTTAAAACATATGAAGGTTTAATTGCCGCAATAATCAGCTTTCTATTTGCAATCTCACTTTTTCTTATTTCTCCATCATCAGTTCTTCCTACTTGGGTTTGCATTATGTTAGGTGCAATAATTCTCTTTATGTTTTGGGGCTTTCTAATTTGGAAAAGAAAACTACCAGAAATCCCACCATCATTTTTAGTTAATATAATTCAAATTACTGACGACAATCATATTCTCTTTGCTTCAAATATGGTTGATTTTTTTCAAGTTGATAGTTGCTTTACAATCTATTACAAGAAGAATAATATTGAACGTATACTTGGTATTGGTCGTGTTATTCATATCCAGAGCAATAACATTGTCCAAGGTAAAATTATTTCTCCTTCTAAAGAACGATCTCTACTCTATGAAGAGTTAAGAATTGTACCAACGCTATCATTAAAACAATTGTCTTACCTTCTAAAGTATGAAAATATGCCCTAATATTATTCCAGTGATAGTTCCTGCTACTATCCCAAATCCAACTTTTAATAATCGATAATAATCCATCTTTCCTTTCCATGGAGGTATAAATATGTCAAATCAATTAAAATGTAAAGTCGCTAAAATTATAGATGACTACAAATTAGTACTTAATGTAGGTAGCAAACATAATGTTGAAATAGGATTTCGCTTTTCTGTATTTTCTATATCTGAATCTGATATAATAGACCCGGACACTAACGAATCTCTAGGAAAATTAGAAACTCCTTTAGGTACAGGTAAAGTTATCCATGTCCAAGAAAAAATATGTATCATTGAATCCGATATGTACTTAAAATCCACTAGCAAAATAACTAAAACAACAAAGCCTTCTGGTCTACTTTCTATGTACGATCAAGAAATTGTAACCGAGGAAATTCCTAATGAAAAAATACATAGGCCATTTGATATTGTTAAAATTGGTGATTCAGCAATTTACCTTCCTTCTTTTACTAAATAAAATTAAGTTTTAAGTCGAAGTCAGCTATAACTATTATTTTAGGCCTTCTTATTGAAGGTCTTTTGTATTTATAGTTGCTTGCCCTCCTTCTTCTTGCTTGTTCCACATGTCATCCATATGTTTTTGCAATGGAGTTTTCAATTTTATTTTACCTTTTCTGTTTTTATCTACTTCAAATAATTTGCCCTTAAATTGCAAGTAAAAATTGAACACTATGATATAAATAATTTAACACTTAAATTGCAAGTAGAAATTGAACACTTTGATATAAATAATTTAACATCGTGAAAGAACCCTTAAAAGATACTTAG
>NZ_RQVN01000022.1 GCF_003992135.1 Veillonella sp. VA142
GAAAAAGTTTTGAAGTATTGAATAAGAGCTCGTGTATCCCGTTTAGGTAAAATATCCACGACAGAATGATTCCTCAAATCGGTTATGATGACTTGGTATATTTGCCCATCGGCATTTCCTTTATATTCGTCAATACCTAGTACCGTAGGTAATTGTGCAGGCTTTGGAATAGCTAATTTAGAGCAATACCGAATGACTGTAGACACAGAAACATCACTGCGTTTAGCCATCTCGGTGAAAGATCCTTTTTCGCCTAATTGTCTAAATAGATACTCCATATTAGTTTTACTGAGTCGCAAATAACGACTAACAAAAGGGTTCTTTTCTATGAAAGTATGGTTGCATTCCTGACATTTGTAGCGTCTTTGTAAGTAGGTTGCAGTCACTGTATGATGCTGTATAGCACCAAATTTAACGTCTCTAGGTCGTTTACCTTTAGACTTTCTAGTGCTCGCTCCACAATGAGGACACACTTGCTCAGCTACCGGCATCTCAAGAGTAAAGTGAACAGAACCATCCTCATTTACTCTTGTATATTTGATATATTCCTCTTTAATTTTAAAGATAATTTCTGTATAATTAACTGTAGACATATATGACTCACCCTTTCTTAATTGTGTGGTTACTGTTATGATACGGTTTGAGGTTGTATATGTCTATTTTATTGCAAAAAAAGAATGTTGGCGACTACTCTTATATGAGTAGCCCCAACATTTATTATAGAGCCTTATTTAAGTAGAAAGGAAACGCCACAAGGCTTTCTACGATAAGGTGGCGCTCCTTGGGGTTGTTTCTTGTGTTTTTGTGATTCAGGTAGAAAGGGAACGACGAAAGGCTTTCTACAAAAAAGTACACTCCTTTGGGTTATTACTTATGGTGCTATGTAGCCTGCGGCATTCATAAATAAATAGTTCAAAGAGAAGAGTATGTATCCCTCGCAAGTTAATCTATTTGATATAATTTATCTAATAAAAATATATAAAATAGCCATATTTATGTATATTTTTATGTTTTTGATACTTTACAATGAGAATTAATATTGTTATAATATATATTATTTTATGTGTTGTTATTATTAGGTGAGGAGTGTATTGTACAAGTGGAAAACACAGTAAAAAAGCAGTTTAAAAGCAAGTACCATATTTTGGCATGGATTATTTTACTAGCATTAGCTTTGATTGGTATGGTTGAATATGGTTATTTTTTACAAGATAGACCACCATTCAAATGGCAACTTTATTTAGGATTATTTCCATATGCATCTTGGATAGTGTTGACGTATCTTACAACAAAACCAAAATGGTTTACTGCACGTTATAATGTAGGTGAAATGTATAAAGTACATCGCATTGTAGGTGTTGTGGCTACTGCCTTGATAGGTGTTCATTGGTATGTATATTTTGGTAAAGCTGTAAAATCTCCGTTAGGCTGGTGGGGAGGCTATTCATCCTTAACAGCAATGTTTATTGCATTTTTGGTGGGTATTTTCTTCTTAACACCATGGTTTAAAGGTTTAGCGACAGCTATACCTCGTAAAGTAGCTGTTTGGATTCATAGATTGAACTTAGTAGCATTGATTGCTGTGGATATTCATGTACATGGTTTTAAACGACTAGCAGCTATGGTTCCATTTATGCCAGTCTTTGATATCCTTACCTATGGGCTTGTGATTTATTATATCTATTGGATGTTTAAGAAAAAAAATTAAATCGTCACTTGTTCTGCTATGTAGCCTGTGGCGCTCGTAACTGAATATGATAAAGGGAAGAGCACGGTATACTCCTCACAAACGGTATTTCATAATGTTTGTTCGGAGCACATCGTGCTCTTTTTGTAATTGCGTGATTTAGGTAGTAAGGAACGCCACAAGGCTACTACACGTAACGGCGTTCTTCGGGGAGTTTTCTCCTATCTATCATTGATGTTACCTTGGTTGCGTGATATAATTTATATAAGGCCATAAGGCCTTTTCTTTTTATGTGAAATGGTATTACTCGATGTCAGATATGGTTTTTAGGAGTATCATGAAAGTGTCATAATGATATGTTAATGATACTATGTATATATAGTATGCCTATAAAGGATATCTACTAGATATATCTTAAAACGACGGCATTGATGTAGACAGGAGATACTATGTTTTTAGATGACACGATTGCAGCGATTGCGACGGCTCCAGGGATTGGCGGTATTGGTATTATCCGTGTCAGTGGCCCTGAGGCTTGCAATGTTGTGAATCGTATCTTTCACAGTAAGCAATCTGTGCCACTGGGTGAGCGCCAGACGCGGACGATCCATTATGGTCATATTATCCATCCTAAGACGGATAAAATATTAGATGAGGTCATCGTGGTGTTGATGAAAGGTCCTCATTCCTATACGGCGGAGGATGTGGTAGAGATTCAATGTCACGGCGGTTTTGTGTCGGTCCGTGAAATACTGAAAGTCCTACTTTCAGAGGGTGTACGTCAGGCAGAAGAAGGGGAGTTCACCAAGCGAGCGTTTTTGAATGGTCGTATTGATTTAACTCAGGCGGAAGCCATCATCGACATTATTGATGCGAAGACGGAGCAATCTTTGGAAGTGGCAGTCAATCAATTAGACGGCACCTTATCCAAGTATATTCGCGCTTTACGGGATGAATTAATTGCTATGATTGCCCACCTAGAGGTAACTATCGATTACCCAGAGGAAGATATTGAAGAGGTGTCAGCCCAAGAGGTGCGGACGGGGTTAGAACCTATCCTTGAGAAGATGGATACCTTATTGGCGACGGCACAGCGTGGCAAATTATTGCGTGATGGTGTGATGGTCTCTATCATTGGCCGTCCTAATGCGGGGAAATCTAGCTTGATGAACGCTTTACTTCGTGAGGACCGTGCCATTGTGACGAACATTCCAGGCACGACCCGTGATAGTATTGAAGAATTTCTGACCATCCAAGGGATTCCCGTGCGATTAGTTGATACCGCAGGGATTCGTGAGACCGAAGATATTGTGGAAAGTATGGGTGTTGAAAAAGCACGTCAATATTTAGATAAAGCAGATGTGGTAGTCCTTGTCATAGATGGGTCTAAACCATTGGAGCCGGAAGAACAAGAGTTGCTACAGCTCATTACGAATCGTCCAAGTATCATCTTCTTGAATAAAGCAGACCAAGCGCAATGTGTTAGCAAAGAAGAGATTGCGGCACTGGGGACTTTCACAGAGATTGTCACTATCAGCGCGGCCCAAGGGGAAGGGATGGATGAGATGGCGAGGGTTATTACATCCTTGGTGCAAGGCGGTTCTGTGCAGGCCAGTCATGAGGCAATGCTCAGCAATGTGCGCCACATCACCTTGATGGAGCAGGCAAAAGTTAGCTTAGACCAATCCATTCTTGCCATAGATAGCGGTATGCCTATCGATTTAATCGTCACGGACATTCGTGCTGCTTGGGAGCTACTGGGTGATATTACTGGTGAAAGTTTACGTGAATCCATGGTGGATGAATTATTTAAACGATTCTGTTTAGGAAAATAGGAGAATACATGTATTTAGTAGATACGTATGATGTGATCGTCATTGGTGGTGGTCATGCTGGTTGTGAAGCTGCGTTAGCCACAGCCCGCATGGGGCACCGCACGTTGATGGCCACATTGAATTTAGATAACATTGCCCTTATGCCGTGTAACCCAGCGATTGGGGGACCTGGTAAAAGTCACTTAGTGTGCGAGTTAGATGCCTTGGGCGGTGAAATGGGCATCAATGCGGATGCGACAGCCATCCAAATGCGCATGCTCAACACAGGCAAAGGCCCTGCGGTACATTCCTTGAGGGCCCAATCTGATAAAGTGGCCTACCAACGCCGTATGAAAGAAGTCTTAGAAAACACAGAGAACCTCAATGTGAAGCAAGTCATGGTCAATGAATTGCTCATCGAAGACGGTGTTGTACAGGGGATTGTGTCTGAATTAGGAGAAATATATCAAGCAAAGGCCATTATCTTATGTACGGGTACGTACTTAAAAGGTAAGATTATTACTGGTGAATTGGCGTACACAGGTGGTCCTAATGGACAGCGGACAGCGGAGCTGCTGTCTCAATCTTTATTGAATCACGGTATTAAGCTGATGCGATTCAAAACAGGTACACCAGCTCGTGTAGATAAACGAACCTTGCACACAGAGAATATGGAAATGCAACCTGGTGACTCTCACCATAGAGCCTTCTCCTTTATGTCTGATTGGATTGATCGCAATGAACAAGTATGTTGGTTGACGTTCACCAATCAGGAAACACACGATATTATTCGTGGTAATTTACATCGTGCCCCTATGTACACGGGTGTTATCGAAGGAACGGGCCCAAGATATTGCCCATCCATCGAAGATAAAGTGGTTCGCTTTGAAGATAAACAGCGCCACCAATTATTCGTGGAACCAGAAGGCAATCACACCAACGAAATGTATGTCCAAGGTATGAGTACAAGTTTACCTATTGATGTGCAATATGCGTTCTTGCGTACCATCCCTGGGTTGGAAGATGTAGAAATCATGCGTCCTGCTTACGCCATTGAATACGATTGCTTAGATCCATTGCAATTGACACCTGCTTTACAAGTGAAGCATATCCAAGGCTTGTACTCTGCAGGGCAAGCGAATGGTACATCTGGCTATGAAGAAGCGGCAGCACAAGGCTTGATGGCAGGCATTAATGCAGCCTTATGGTTAGAAGGAAAAGAGCCATTTATCTTATCCCGTTCCGAAGGCTATATTGGTGTGCTTATCGACGATTTGGTAACGAAAGGAACGAAAGAACCGTACCGCATGATGACAAGCCGCAGTGAATATCGCTTGTTACTTCGTCAAGACAATGCAGATATGCGTTTAACAGAAAAAGGCTATGAAATCGGACTTGTTAGGGAAGAACGATATAGAGCTTTCAAAGTGAAACAAGGCAAAATTGAAGCCGCTATTCAATTACTATCGGATACACCTGTAAACCCTAGCGAAGAGACGCAGCAAATCCTAGATCGTATTGGTACACCTCGCATCAAAACAGGTATTAAGGCTTACGATTTGGTGAAACGAAATGAGCTGAACTATGCGGTAGTGGCTGAGGCCTTTGGATTGCCTCGTTACGAAGCGCCAGTAGAAGAAGAAATCGATATTACCATTACGTATGATGGATATATTAAAAAGCAAATGGAACAAGTGGAAAAGGTGCGCAAGTTAGAGGCTAAAATCATCCCTCAAGATTGGGATTACACATCCATGAAAGGTATTTCCTTGGAAGCCATTCAAAAATTGAATGCCATTCGCCCACATTCCATCGGTCAGGCAAGCCGTATTTCTGGAGTATCACCTGCGGATATTTCTGTTCTCTTAGTGCAAATTGAGCAGTATTACCGTGAAAGAGGTTAATATGATGTTTTCAAACTATGTGAAAACCCACACCGACACCTATGGGTTGGACCTCACAGATGTACAAATTGACCAATTACAACGGTTTTATGAACATGTAGTAAGCACCAATGAGCACATGAACTTAACGGGCATTACCGAGGCGGAAGAATTTGCTTTAAAACATGTAGTAGATTCTCTATCTTGTTATGACCCTAAGTATTTTACCTATGGTGCAACGGTCATTGATTTAGGAACTGGAGCAGGTTTTCCGGGGGTTCCACTTGGCATCTACGACCCGTCTTTGCAGATTACTTTATTTGATTCCTTACAAAAGCGATTGCGCTTTTTAGACGGTGTTATCCAAGACTTAGAGTTACAAGGATTACAAACATTACATGGCCGTGCAGAAGATTTAGCGCATCAAGAGTATCGAGAATCCTTTGATCTTCTCACTAGCCGTGCGGTGGCTCGTTTATCCATCTTATTGGAATGGGGGTTACCGTATGTGAAAGTAGGGGGCTACATGGTAGCCTTAAAAGGCTCTATCGTCCAGGAAGAGCTTGAGGAAAGTAAACGAGCCTTATCCATCTTGGGTGGTGAAATTGTAGAGGTCAAAGAGGTGATATTACCTACTTTGGAGGATAAACGAGCTGTCGTGTATATCAAAAAGATAAAGCCTACAGCAAAGAAATATCCTCGTAAACCAAAAGAGATTAAAATAAAGCCTTTATAGCTTTGCACTATAACTTATAATAAAATATAGAAAAATGCTTATAAGTATGAACTATGGTATACTTAATAAGTACTCTTTTACATGTGCGGTCACGTTGTGTTCGCACATGTTTTATATTTGCAATACAAGATTGAGGTGAGACGATGGCAATCTATAATGGACGGTTACCAAAACTCAATGAAGATGAAATAAAACGATACTCTGGGCTAAAGCATGCGGATGGATTTCCAGAACAATATGTGAAAGAAGCTGCCTTAGAAGTGCAACTAGTAGCAGAACCTCGTGGTGTGTACCAATGTTATGATTATGATCCAGAGACACATACGATACTCAGTGATCCACCGATGGTGCTAGATGCCACAGGTATCATTCGTCATTTAGGAAATGCTAAGAAAGTATATGTCCTTGCTGTCACAGTAGGAGAGGCAGTAGAAGAACGTAGCTCCGCTTTATTTAAAGAAGGAAAATCTACATTAGGTCTTCTCGTGGATGCAGCGGCTACAACCGCTGTAGAACAAGTGGCGGACCAAGTGAATGAACTCATTGATCGAGAAGCGAAAAAACAGGGCTTTAAAACGACGTGGCGTTTTAGCCCTGGCTATGGTAATTGGCCTGTCACAGTTCAGCAAGAATTTGCTAAGATTATTAAGACAGAAGAAATTGGATTGACGGTGACAGACACAAGCATGCTATTTCCACGTAAATCGGTAACGGCTATCGTGGGCTGTCAAACAGTAGATGAAGAAGGACCAAAGACACAACGAGGCTGCACATCTTGTAGCCAAGTAGGATGCGCATCTCGTAAGTTGCCAGAGAAGGGGACGACGTCGTGCATTTAAACAAATGTACCGTTTGTGATGGATAGTACTGAAAAGGTATCCTATGTGGGATATCCTTAAGATAGTTATACTTTTTTAAAATAATAAATTGATGAATAGATAAGTAACGTGATGTACTGATACTAGGGAAGAGTATAGTCATCGTTATACGAAGTATATTGCCTTGGGCGAGCAATGTGCCTGATACATAAGTGAGGAACATATGGTATATATTATAGATGGTGGCATGGGTACCATGCTGCAGGCGGCAGGTCTTGGTGACGGGGCTTGCCCAGAATTATTTAACGTAGAACATCCGGACGTGGTAGAGCATATCCATGCAGAATATTTGCGTCACGGTAGTGATATTATTACGACTAACACCTTTGGTGGGACAGCTTTAAAACTGGATGAATATCAATTGGGGCATCGCATGGATGAAATCAATCGGGCTGCTGTGAAAGTAGCGCAAGCTGCACGGGATAAGATTAACCCGAATGCGAAAATCGCAGGTGATATGGGTCCTAGCGGTCGCTTTATGGCACCATTAGGGGTGGCTCAATTTGATGAGATTTATGAGACTTTCAAAGACCAAGCAAGAGCTCTTATCGATGCCGGTGTAGATTACCTGATTATTGAAACGATCATCGATATCCAAGAAATGCGTGCGGCCTTATTGGGCGCCAAAGATGCTCGTGAAGAGCTAGGAAAAACAAAAGATGATGTGAAGATTATTTGTCAGTTCTCTTTCAGTGAAGATGGACGTACCATCACAGGCACACCACCAGAAGCAGCAGCTATTTTAATGGATGCCATGGAAGCAGACATCGTAGGTATCAACTGTTCCTTGGGACCTGAACAATTATTGCCACTCGTAGAACGTATGGCAGCGGTGACGAACTTGCCAATCAGCATTCAGCCGAATGCAGGTATGCCACAATTAGTAGGGAAAGAAACGATCTTCCCATTGGGACCAGAAGAGATGGGTGAATATGCGCCTCGTTTCCTCGATGCAGGGGCGACCTACTTAGGCGCTTGTTGCGGTAGTACACCAAAACACATTGAAGCTATCGCAAAGGCAGCGCGAGCACATACACCAGCAGAACGACCATATGTGGAACCGTTTACTGCTTTCACAAGCCGTACTAGCGTAGTGAAAGTAGGTTTGCAAGAAAAACCAATCATCATCGGGGAACGCATAAACCCAACAGGTCGTAAGGTGCTGGCGGAAGAAATTCGCAAGGGTAGTTTCTTAATGGTGAAAAAAGATGCTTTAGCCCAAGTAGAAGCAGGGGCAGACGTGTTGGATGTAAACATGGGTGTCACTGGCGTCGACCCAGGGGAAACGATGAAACGAGCTATCGAAGAATTAACTATGCTTGTGGAGGTTCCATTATCTATCGACACATTAGATCCAGTGGCGATGGAAGCAGGCCTGAAAGCCTACCCAGGTCGTCCATTGTTGAACTCTGTGAATGCAGAGCCTGAACAATTAGAAGCGGTCTTGCCGTTGGCAAAACGATATGGGGCAGCATTACTATGCTTGCCATTAGGTAAAAAAGAATTGCCCGAAACGGCAGAAGAGCGCGTGTCTTTAGCGAAAGAAATTGTTTTAGAAGCGTATAACTATGGATTACGACAAAATGACTTACTGTTGGATCCATTGGTATTGACATTAGCTAGTAGCCAACATGCAGCAAGAGAAACGTTAAAAACATTAAAACTGTATGCCGAAACATTTTGCTTCCCAACAGTGATGGGCTTATCCAATATATCCTTTGGGTTGCCACAACGGGCGTACTTGAATGCACAATTCTTGACGATGGCATTGAGCAGTGGCTTGACATGTCCTATTATGAATCCGATGAATGAGATTGTACGAAAAGCCTTCATTACAGGACGTACCTTCATGGGCTTTGACCCAGCAGCTGCGGACTTCATTGCTGAGTACGGTGATGACGATGAAAATGCAGTGGTGACGAAAAAGGTGAAAGCTACAGCAGAAGCCTTCCACAGTGATGACCCTATTGAATGTATTAAACATGCTGTAGAACAAGGGGAAAAAGAGGCGGTTGTGCCATTAGTGAAAGAAGCATTAGCACAAGGGTTAGATCCACTAGAGGTGACTCGCAGAGGGTTATCTGATGCTATGGCGGTAGTCGGTGAAAAGTTTGGATCTGGTAAAGCGTTCTTGCCACAAGTTATGCTTGCAGCAGAAACAATGCAAGCTGCTTTTACAACAATCAAAGAAGTATTGCCAGAAGGCACTGCAGAAAAAAAGGCGACGATTATCCTAGCTACGGTTAAAGGTGACATTCATGATTTAGGTAAGAATATCGTATCTGCCCTGTTAGAAAACAATGGATACCAAATCGTGGACTTAGGAAAAGATGTATCGCCAGAAGAAATCGTAGCCGCAGCGAAAGAACATAATGCTCCGATTATTGGCATTGCGTCCTTGATGACGACTACTATGCCGATGATCAATGAAACCATTACAGCAGTACGTGATGCAGGCGTTAATGCTAAAGTTCTTGTAGGCGGTGCTGTATTATCTCAAGCCTATGCAGACGAAGCAGGAGCTGACTCTTATGCCAAAGATGGTATCTCAGCGGTGAATATAGTAAAAGGGTTGTTAGGGGACGAGTAATACCAATTTCTATCTATGGGCATTATATAGCATAAAGTAATTAGGTGTCAGATGCCATAAAAACTATTACACATTAATTACTATAACAATCTATTGAGCATTGGATAGCATAAAGAGATGCTAATTGATACGTAATAGTATGACAATATCATAAAAATATAAGTGACATGTGACATCATGTGTTACAGACTAGAGAGGAACGTTGAACAGATTGGGTCAACGTTCCTTTTTTGTTCTATAATAGATATTATTTTAGATAGTATATGCAAGTTTCTTTGGGGTAGTATCCAATAGATTGCTAGAATGTTTCACGTGAAACAATTAAGTGGACAAAAGATATAGTGTTTCACGTGAAACAGTAAAAAATATATAAAAAAGATAAGGAAATACTGGCGCCTTTCATAAAAAACACACTAATCTATGTTATAATGTGATAAGACGATAAGAAAGAGGTGAAATCATGGCTAGAATTATTGCCGTAGCCAACCAAAAAGGCGGTGTTGGTAAAACGACAACTGCTGTTAATTTGAGTGCTTGTTTAGCTGTAGAAGGAAAACGAGTGCTCTTATTAGACTTAGATCCTCAAGGAAACGCCACAAGTGGATTAGGAATCGATAAAGAGGACATCAACCAAGGCGTGTACGAAATGCTTGTGAATGATGTGTCTATTACTGACATCATAGAATCTACTGTTATAGATACATTGCAAATTGCACCGACTACCATCGATTTAGCAGGGGCTGAGGTAGACTTAGTAGCAATGGAAGACAAAGGATATACTTTAAAACAATGCATAGCCCCTATCGTAGATGACTATGACTATATCATTATTGACTGTCCTCCTTCCTTGGGTATGTTGACAATCAATGCCTTAACAGTATCCAATAGTGTGTTAATCCCTATACAAACAGAGTTTTATGCTTTAGAAGGTGTGAGCCAATTAGTGAAGACCATCGAGCTAGTGCAAGAAGAACTTAACACAGATTTGGAATTAGAAGGTGTTGTACTCACCATGTATAATGGTAGAACTAAATTAGCGGTGCAAGTAGCAGAGGAAGTAACAAATTACTTCGGTGATGCTGTGTACACTACAACGATACCACGAAATGTGAAATTAGGAGAAGCTCCTAGCCATGGTTTGCCAGTAGTTATCTATGATAAGAGGTCTAAAGGGGCTGAAGTATATTGTGCCTTAGCGCGGGAGGTAATTGAGCGTGGAGCTTAAGAAAACAAAAGGTGGTCTTGGTAAAGGATTAGGGTCTTTTGGATTGTCCGGTTCTTTTAAAGATGGACATAAAAGTGGTTATGAAATGGATATTACTAAAATACAACCTAATCCTAATCAACCTCGTAAACGCTTTACAGAAGAAGATATGGAAACCCTGGTGGCATCGATTCAGGCACATGGACTCATTGCACCCATTGCGGTTCGTAAGGTAGATGATCATTATGAAATTGTAGCTGGTGAACGCCGTTGGCGTGCATGCCAACAAGCTGGATTGACTAAAATTCCTGTGGTGGTCCGTGACTATACAACAGAGGAAGTGAGCGAAATTGCCTTAGTAGAAAACTTGCAACGGCAAAATCTAAATCCTATCGAAGAAGCTTTTGGATATCAGTACTTAATGGATACTTTCAAAAAAACACAGGAAGAAATTGCTATGACCGTAGGCCGTAGTCGTTCTTATGTAGCCAATATTGTGCGATTATTACAATTGCCAGAGTTTTTACAACAAGAGTTAGAAACAAGTATGCTAACGGTAGGGCAAGCAAGACCCTTATTGGCATTAGATGGAGAGCATTTACAATTACAAGCCTTAGAACGGATTAAGGAAAAAGATTTAAATGCCCGTCAAGTCGAACAACTAGTAAAAGAGCTACAGATTGGCAAGAAACGCTTAACATCGACGCAGCCTCAACCAACAGCGGAGTTACGCAAGTTAATGCAACGATTGAAAGATAGTTTGGGTGCTCCTGTAGATATTCGTTTAAAAAATACAAAAAAAATACAAGGTACTATTGAAGTTTCTTTCAAAAGTGAAGAAGAATTGATGCGTTTAATTAGTTATATTGAAAGTGAATAGAAAGGAAGTCTATGGTATTAGAAACAACAAGAGGGAATCGCTTGCACATAGGCTTTTTTGGGCGATGTAATGCAGGTAAATCCACCTTGATTAACACGCTAACAGAGCAACAGATTTCCTTAGTGTCTCCTATTGCAGGGACCACTACAGACCCAGTGTCTAAAGGGATGGAACTACTGCCCTTAGGCCCTGTCATGATTGTAGATACGGCAGGCATCGATGATACATCGGAATTAGGTTTGTTGCGGGTAGAAAAGACGAAACAAGTATTGCTAACGATGAATTTAGCCGTGTATATGTTGCGTACAGATGTTGAGCCGATTCCAGAAGATATAGAATGGTTGCAACAACTACAAAGTAGTCATATACCTACGTTGGTGGTCATCAATGAAGTAGATGGTCATCAAGGATCTGAATTTATCAAAACCCACGGAGAACTACAGCCTTATACATCGCAAATAGTAATAGCCGATGTCAACGATAGGGCAACCCGCATGACTTTGCTAGAAGCGTTAAGCAAATTAAAACCGGTAGATGAGGATGTACAATCCTTATTAGGCGGTTATATTGAAGAAAAAGATATATTTGTGTTAGTATGTCCTATTGACGAATCAGCTCCAAAAGGTCGCATTATTTTGCCACAAGTGCAAATGATTCGAGAGATTTTGGACCATCATGGTACGGCTATGGTTTGCCAAGTAGAGGAACTGTCAACTACGTTGGAGCAATTACGCAAACCACCGAAGTTAGTGATTACGGACTCTCAAGCCTTTGAGGCGGTGAGTCAAATTGTGCCAGAGGAGATAGCCTTAACAAGTTTTTCCATTTTAATGGCGCGCTTTAAAGGAAAGTTAAAAGATTTAGTGTCAGGTGTACATGCAATAGACCAATTGCGAGCAGGCTCTAAAGTGCTGATCAGTGAAGGCTGTACACATCGCCAACAATGTGAAGATATTGGAACCGTAAAGATTCCAAGATGGCTGAAAGCAAAAGGATACACAGACTTAGAGTTAGAGTGGACCAGTGGTGGGCATTTTCCTCATGATGTATCTAAGTATGATGTTATTATTCATTGTGGTGGCTGTATGTTGACACGTCGAGAGGTATTGCGACGCATTGATGTAGCCTCTGTACAAGGGGTTCCTATCGTTAACTATGGTGTATTGATAGCCTCTTTGCATGGCATTTTACAACGTGCCATCAAACCATTTGAACATGAATTAGAATAGAAAGGATTATTGTGTTAGAACAACTATTACCTTGGTTACCATGGATATTAGCAGGGATTATTGTACTATTAATATTACATGCATTCAGTTTACATATCCGAGTGAGTCGCCTAACCAAGCGGTATCGATACTTTATGGATGGCGAAAATGGTCAGAGTATTGAGCGACGTCTTGCTATTGAAGTAAAAGAATTACGAGATATGGCGAGCACTTGGCAAACGATTTTATCAGAACAAAAAGTGATTCAATCTACGCAGGCACAAACATTTCAGCATATTGGTTTTGTGAAATATAATGCCTTTGAAAATATAGGTAATGAACTATCTTTTTCCTTAACATTATTAGATGGCAACTTCAATGGTATTGTTATTTCTAGCGTGTATGGACGAAATGAATCACGTATTTTTACGAAACCAATTGTAAATGGTAAAAGTTTAGCAAGTCTTTCACAAGAAGAATTAGCTAGCTTGCAATCTGCTATGGGACAACGAAGCAATGGAGATGTGTTAGCCAGTTCTTCTGTGTCAGCATAGAAAGGATGTTATATGCAAATACCTAAATGGTTGCAGTCACATCTAGAGCAACATGGTGATGGCTGGAATTTGCGGTTTACAAAACAACAAATTAAGACCATAGCGATTATAGTAATTGCTATCTTAGTTATCCTCTTAGGATTTGGTATTTGGGGGATAGCAAGACAAGTAGAAGTATTACAATTGCGACAAGAAAATCAATTGCAAAAAGAGCAATTAAAACTGTTGGACCAAAAGGTAGAAGTCTTAGATAAAAAAATGAAGACTCTGGATGAGCTAGATCAAAATATTAGAAATATGATTAAAGGAACAGAGTCGGGTACAGTGCCCAAAACAGATGGTAGTACACAAAGCAAAGAAGAGAAAGAGGACCCTTCTCCCAAAAGCGTAAATAAAACTTTTACAACGACCCAATTATCTGCCCGTATATCTAGTTTAGATCGTCAAGCACAACGACGTATGGTCTCTATGTATACCCTCTATAATGTCCTCAAGGATGGAGTGGGGAAAGATATTCGAGAACTTCAATCTATGTTGGCCATGGAGAGCGATGCGACAGATGCTAATGGTCATATGCCATCTATTTGGCCTGCTAAAGGCGTCATTAGTTCTACTTTTGGGGCACGACAAGACCCTGTGTACGGTGGAGGGGCCTTTCATGAAGGCTTAGATATCGCTAACGATGTAGGTACTACAATTGTAGCCACTGCAGCAGGTACTGTGACCTATGCAGGGTATAATGGTGGCTATGGTAATGAAATAGAAATCGATCATGGTAATGGATTTGTGACAAAATATGGGCATAACTCAGCACTCCTAGTACAAGTAGGAATGACTGTGAAAAAAGGACAATCCATTGCGCTGATGGGTAGCACTGGTAAAAGTACAGGTAGCCATGTTCACTACGAAGTACGTGTGAATGGTGTGGCTACAGATCCATTATTATTTTTACCCATTCAATAGGAGGCAATTATGAAATCCTATGTACAAGTATATACAGGTGATGGCAAGGGAAAAACAACCGCTGCTATCGGTCTCGCAGTGCGTGCTGCAGGAGTAGGAAAGAAAGTATTACTCCTTCAATTTATGAAATCTAAGGTGTACTCAGAACATGCTGTATTGGATCAATTAGAACCCATAACAGTAGAAACAGTGGGAAAACCATTCTTTATCATTCCAGAAGGGATGAAAAGTGATGAAGAGTTGCGTCGATGGGGTGATGATGTAGTGGTATTTCCAAAAGGGCAACCTCCACAAGAGTACAAGGACTTGATCCACATCGGTCAAGAGCGTGCCCTGCAGGCGGTGGCGACAGGGGACTTTGATATTGTTATTTTAGATGAATACAATATGGCGCTATTTTTCGGTTTAATTGACGAAGCGGAAGGGCGTGCTTTACTAGCAGCTCGAAATCCTAATGTAGAAGTAGTATTTACTGGTCGTGGGGCGCCTCAATGGCTCTTAGATGAAGCGGACTTGGTTACCGTTATGGAAGCGTACCGTCATTATTATGATCAAGGAGTAGAAGCTCGTCTTGGTATTGAGCATTAAGGGTAAAGAATGTTATATTCTTGGAAATATATATCATAAATGGCTTAAAAACAGTGTTTTATGAGATTTCTTATATTAGAATTGACCGATATTTGACCATTCCAGGGCAATAAAGCATCTATAAGTCATTAAAAAATATAAAAGCCTACGAGTGGCATCGTAGGCTTTTATAGTATCTAATTTAAGAGTTTCACAATAAGGAATATTGCTAGTAATGAATTGATTATTGAGGAGATTATGTAGAACCAGAAGAAAAGACGAACTGTTTTAAAAGGATGTTTGTATTGATTAAATAACGTTTTATAATTTTGATCCATTAATTTAATTAGCATCTGGTAGTTTTTATGGCCAACTTCCATAGTTTCTTTCATAGATTGATGCGCTGCTTTGATGGATGATTCAAGTTCAGATTGTAAGAAAGAGTTTAGTTCTTCAACAATATCCTGGCGGAGTTTTTTTATAAAAGATTCTTTGAAAGTTTTTGATAGTCCACTACTATACTTATTTAATGTATCAATTGCTTCTTGTAGTTGAATATCTTGTTTGTGTAAAAAGGTATTATGCCTATCAAAACAAGTATTGATAGATTCATTTAGTTCTTTTAGTTGGTTTCCTTGTTCATCAAAGATATTCTTAACATAGTTCATCATGCCAATGTTAAGGTCTTCATTTATTGTCTGTGGCAATGAAACTTCTGAAGGTGTTGGTTTAGAAGGGTGAAGGGTCATATCACCGCTAGATTCATCACCATTAGCTCCAGGATATTTATCTTTATTTGATTCTTTAGGATTCTCTATATCGACTGTGCTAGGAATTTGACCTTCTTCTAAATCTTCTAAAACTAGTGTCATTCATATATCCTCCTTTTATTTATTGATTGGTTTCTTTTTATTGCCTTCTGCACTATAGTTAGCGTGACATGATGGGCAGTGGTAATAGTCACCATAAGGACCTTTACAAGCAGTTGTTACCACCTGGCAGGCATCACATAGATGGATGACTGGACCTTTTGGCGAATCCTTATAGAATACTTTCTTTAAAGTGACTGGGTGATGACAGTTGGGGTCAGAGCAGACATAGAAAAATCTATTTTCATTTTTTGCCTTTTTCTTCAACAACTGACCTTCTTTACAAATTGGACAAGAGATTAGTTCACCCTCCACATAATCTGTTGGAAATGGAAATATTTGAGATTCTACCTTTTTAATTATAGAACTAATCATTTCTTTTAAAATATTGATGTATTCATGTAAAGAATATTCACCAGATTCTACTTTAGCTAAGTAGGATTCCATGATTGCAGTTGATAATGGAGTGGTTAGATCTGCATCCATAATCTTAATGTATTGTTCGCCCCAAGCTGTTGGTAATAATTCTTTTCCCTTTTTAGAAACTAAAGGAAGACAAGGATTACCATTACTATTAGTGGAAAGTAATTCAGCAATAATTGTATCTCTGGTTGCAGGTGTACCAATACCTTTTAATTCTTTTAATTTTTCACGCAAGGGTTCATCTTTAGGGATGAATTGATAGATATTTGCCATAGCTTTGATTAAAGTGCCTTCAGTAAATCGTTTAGGAGGTTTGGTTTTGGATTCATTAACACTAATTTTAGACACCTTAGGGGTATCACCTTCTTTGAGCGAAGGTAAAATGGAATTAGTTGAATCGGAATCTATTTCATCTTCGTCTTGCTTTTTAGTTTTGGCCAAAACAATTTTAAACCCAGGAGATACAATTTCTTTACCAGAGCCTTTAAACTCTTCATCAGCAATTCCAATAGTATATTCTACTTTATTCCACTTTTCTGGAGGCATAAACTGAATTAAATATCTCAGAGCAATTAATTCATAGATGTTTTTCTCTTCACTAGTTAATGATTTAGGTAACACCGAAGTAGGAATAATGGCATGATGGGCAGTTATTTTCTTATCATTAAATGCTTTGGACTGTTGACTACTATCTAACAAGGAATCAATAGAAGGTAATTCTATACTGTTTCTAATTGTCCCTAAAATTTTACTAGCATCATCGTGCTGTGATGTAGGGATGTAGTTGCAATCTGAACGAGGATAAGATACATGGGCTTTTTCATATAAGGATTGTGTTAATTCTAATACTTGTTTTGGACTATATCCGTATACGCTATTAGCTTCTACTTGTAAGGTATCCAAAGAGTGAGGTAATGGTGGTTCAGTTTCACCTTCAGAATAGTTAACATTTTTTACAATGGCAGGTTGATCTTGCAATTTAAGAAGTAAACCATCTAATAAAGCTCTATCAGTCAAATAACCATTAGCATCACAAGATTGTTTTAGAGTTTCAGATAAGATATGTTTGGCATTAAATGATAGATGATTTTGCTCAAATGTTCCTTGTAATGAGTAGTGTTTAATAGAAGTAAAGTTCTTAATTTCATGTTCTCGTTGCACAATGAGTGCTAATGTAGGTGTTTTTACACGACCTACACGGAATGATTCACGATGGCCAAATGATTTGCTTCTATGTGTATATAAGCGGGTTAAGTTCATACCAATTAACCAATCGGCTTGAGAACGGCACAATCCAGATTGATATAAATTGTAGTATTTTTTATTATCTTCCAGGTTATTAAAAGCACGTGCCAGACTGTCGTTATCTTTTGCGTTGGCAAGGACTCTCTTGATAGGTCCTTTATAATCGCAGTAAGTTAAGATTTCATCAATTAATAATTGTCCTTCACGATCAGGGTCTCCCCCGTGAATGACTTCATCTGCTGATTGTAATAGTTCCTGGATTACTTTAAATTGTTTAACACAGTTGGCATCGACTTTCATTAACCATTCTTTAGGAAAAATAGGGTATGTATTCCAGGATTTAAACTCTTCACCATAATCTCCAGGCATTGCGTTTTTTAACATATGGCCAAAGGCCCAGGTAATCGTTGTATCTCCTGAGATCAGGCAACCATTTCCTTTGGTGTAGTTATCTGAAAATAGATAGGATGCAAATGCTCGGGCCATATCAGGTTTTTCCGCAATAATAAGTCGCTTCATTTCAGATTCTCCTTTCTAATTAATATATCAATAATGATATAAAATAATTGACAAAATTTTATATTTTTAATAAAATTTCAATATAAATAGCTTAGTTATTGGGTTTTAAAATATATTATATTGTTATATAGTGAGGTGTAGGTAATGGACGTAAAAGATACAATTGGTACACGTATTCGCCAGGTTCGGATTGCATTTAATATGAAGCAAAAAGACTTTGCGAAAGAATTTAATATGTTTCAACCAAATTTATCAGATGTAGAAGGAGGGCGTAGACCGCCTTCATTAGAACTTCTTGTTTCATTAGCTAAACTTGGCGTAGATATGAAATGGTTATTGCTTGGAAATGCTGATACTTCCAGTATGATGGTGGATCAACGACCTATTAACACAATGTCACTACTAGAATTAAAACGTGTCCAAATTCAACAAATGTTAACAGAGTTTGAAATGGACGAATTGTTAGTATTAGAAAATTTACTCTCTTTAATCAATAAGAAAAAAGAGAGTAAGTAATTCTATAAATCTGGCATCCCAATTGCTTTAGTTTGAACAGGTAAATCTTTCTTGTGAATTTCTGTAAATTCATTAGGATGATATGGATCAGTTGTAATAGTTTGCATATGAACACTAGCTTTTTCATGCTCAAAGCGTTCTGTTTGTCGTTCCAATTGATCTTTTTCTAATTTTTGGATTAATTGGGCTGCTTTATACTGAATATATTCGCCTTTTTGAAATCCTTGTAAGGCCTCTAATACATGAGCTTTTTGCCCCTCTCCACGAATACCAGGTGTATCGTTGGAGAGGGTTTTTGTCATTGCATCTTGTGAAGATGTAATAGATGAATTAAGCCTTGTAGAGAGTGTGAATAGGTTATTGTTATTTGTCTCTCTTTCACCAATTACAAGCCTTGGAAACATGTTGTCATACAGTACATCTGCACCATATGTATTGTTAGCACCGTATGATGTAAATGTACCTGGTTTATTAGGATTACCCATGATTCCATCAAGATTAGGTAATTTAAAAGTAGATAGTGATGCAGTAAGATAGCTAAGTTTGGTACCCATATTCTTTAAATTAAGATTTTTGAGCTGTTCGATCATATTTTTAAAAACTAAGCCTTGTTGAATTGTTTCTCGAACACTGTCGGCGAAACGTTTAGCATCAAAAACATGGTCTCCAGGATGGATAGGCATATAATGACGATGCCATCTGGCATCAATGTTAGTAGGAAAGACGGTTAAGCCTAGTAGAGTAGCAATCATGAAAGTGGATAGATATTTCTTTCCTTTCATAATCAATCCCTCCTTTTATTTCGTATTGCGATTAAATGTGATTAATTCACGAGATACTGTATTCAAATCTTTCTTAAACGTATTTAATTGAGATACCACTTTAAAACAAAATACAGAACACGTGATAGTGCTTAACAATAGAATAATTAAAAAGATCAGGAATAATAAATCAAATAACATTTCAAATTCTCCTTTCATAAAGAAACTTCATTTAATTCAAATAAACTTAAGAGCCTATTAATATACTTGAAATCTAAGAGTAAAACAATTTTACCAAGTTCATAGTGATCATCAATGGGTCCTAAATAACGGCCATCAAATGAACCAACAGGTGGATTGATATATAGTTTTGAACCTTCAGGTACGGTATAGGTTCCATTAGGAATATGAGGTAATGTAGGATTAGGATTAATCACATAGGAAATATACATCTTATAACTAGAATCCTTTTCTGAATTAAAAGGATGGAGTGCATATTTTTCAAACTGTACTGGATCCTTTTCGTGAATTTTAATTTCTGTAGGCTCAATTGTAAACGTGTCACCTGGTAAAGCCCGAACCATCTTAATCAGTTGTTTTCCTTCTGGTTCGATACGTCCGTTATCTAAATAAATGGAATGTGGTAATCGAACTACGGTATAATCTCCATACATTGCTTGGCCAGGAACTCTTACATATATTCCATGTGGAGCGCTATCAGTGACGTTAAAAAATATAATTGGAAAGAAACTAATCATAATAGCTATGAATAGAATACTTACCAACCCTAAAAAACCACCCATAATAGCCTTTTGGTGATCGGTTTGAGGTCTAGGTATGATAATATACTTAGGTCTAACTAAACGCTCCCAAAAGGTCCTTTTTTTTAGTTTTTTAAAGGGTTTTAAAGTTGCGCTGGGTTTATTTTTGAAGTTAGGAAACTTACGGTAGTTCAATTTGACCTCCTAAGTGTTTCATTAATTTATCTGGAACTTTTAAAATCAATAATGCTAATGCGATTAAAATTGTACAGAAGGTTAAGAAGGTAACTAGTTGCTCTGTGGTAATTTTATGAGGGTTTTTGTGACCTGTACTACTATATAATTTAGAGAAGTCCCGACCTGTAATAGCTGAATAATTATCTAGTACTTGAGATGAATAGGAAGCAGTTGGATCTCCATAATAGTAGCCAATTGCAAGAGGAATATTTCCATCTGCAACATCCAATTTAGCTTTAAAAATGGCAATCCCTGCACGTATATTTTGTCTAGCATCAGATTGGTAACCTGGATAGGCTTCATCAATATGTACTTGATTTCCACTTTCGTCAACTCCATCTTGTCCAGGCATTGCTTGCATAATTCCTCTAGCCCCTGACTCTGAAGTTGCATCCATAGTAATTCCATCTATCGTATCCCCACCAGACTCACGCATAGCAATTGCTAAAATTACAGCAGGGTCTACACCAAATTTTTCAGCTTCTTCATAAATCATCCCTACATAACCACCACTGGTCGTATCTGTTGGAACCCCAGTAGTTGTTTCTGTAGCACTAACTGTAGCGGAAAACATTTCAGTTACCGTTACATCTTTTACAGCAATAGTGGTTAACCCTACGAGTACTGAAATTAGCATTAGTTTGATGGTGCTAGAAGTTAAATGGCCAACAAAGCCTTCAGGAATAAACTTGGACCAATGTAGTATTCCAAATGGTACTGAAATAATGCTAAGTGCACCACTGATATAGAACTCTAAGTAGCAAATCATAATATATAATGCAACCAAAATGAATATCCCTATAACAAGGAAGGTTAGAATATAAATAGGTAAAATCGTACCGATATTACTAATGAAATCTCTAGCACCAAACGAAGCAATCTTATTCAGTGCGGGATTCAGTAGGCTTACTGCTTTTTGTAATAATAATTGTGGCTGACTGACATCATTTAAAAAGTTAGCATTTGTACCTGCATAAGAGGTGCCAACTAATGTGATAAATCCTTTAAATATAGTGTTGACGATCTCCTTCCAGTGTTCCACTAAAAAGATGAATATTCCTAGTTTGACCAATTTTGAAAGCATGGTCATTAAATCTAGTTCAAATCCAGATAAGATGATTAGAAATACTATATCCGTGGCAAATAAAATGAATAGAAGAGAAAGTGCATAGGTGTGGATATTATCGTAGGCTTTAGATGCAAAGCCCTGGAATTTTACCATCGTATCATTGATGGAATTACCAATTCCCATTAAGGCTTGCACATTCCAAGGTATTCCTGTGTCATGTTCGCCTGAACCGTTGTAGTCCTTAGAATATACATTTCCAGAAAGATCCATTCCTAATGATTTTAAAAATTCACCAACGTACTCAGAACCACCACCATATGTTTCACCATTAGGATGGTACTCAATATGTGCGTGTGGGCCATCAGCAACTTTAGGATCAAATCCATGAACGACCCCAATAATATCGCCTTCTTTTACAGGGACTCGAACACCAGTAAGGCCGCCATTCATATAGTTGGATTCATCACCTAAATCACCGAAAAGTAAGGATTGATTTTTGTAAGGTGTATTTTCACCAAACCAGAATATGATATGGGCTTCACCAAATCCACCATCTACGTCATGCTGAACATATCCATCAGCAGGTGCATGGATATATGTATCATCTACACCAATATCTAAGCCATAGTGAAAATCACTTGCACCAACGTCAATACTTCTAGGACCATATCCAGATGTGATTGGTCCACCTTTAAAAGGGGGTGTAATAGCGAAAACAGATATAGTAGAACATAAGAGTAGTAGACTTATACACAACAATTTAAATAATCGTTTCATACTAAGCACCCCCTTTCATGATTAATTAGACTTTGGCTTATCTGTTTCATTTTCATTTTTAGGTGCAGAAGAATTATTTGGAGAAGGTGCTGGAGGAGGGTCTTTAGGCATAGGAACATAACTGTTATCAGGTTGTTTAGATGCTGAATATGGAGTTGATGTTGGCATTTCAAATTTACTTTGACTTTTTATGTTGTTTAAGTCTTGATTCATAGAATTTTGTACTTCTGTAACTCTTTCTTGGGCTTTTTTAGATAATGGAATATTTTTTGAAGTAGTCATACCAGAATCCATACCTGTATTACGCTGTTCATCTGTTTGTCGTTTCCAGCTACCATTTTCGATAGCGTTTCCAGCTCGTAATAATTCATTTGTTTTGTCCGCTCCTCGTAGTACAGAGGCGCCAGCTTTTGCTTTGGCCATACCAAGCATATTCTTTCCAAATTGAGCCGAAGAAGATTTAAAGGTATCCCATTTATTAACCCCTTGTACTCGTGAAGCAGCAGCTATAGCAGCTACGCCACCAATTGCTGCACCAGCAGTAGAAAGTGCTTTTCCTGGTGCTGATGCTACGGAACTAGCAACACCATTGCCACTCATAGAAGGTTGGCCATTAAGCATACCTGAAATAATGGTAGGGACCTTGCAAACAATATAGCCGAGGGCTAAGTAAATTAATGATTGTGTTAAAAGAATACTTAAGCTACTAACATTTATACTGGTAAAGAGTTTTGCAGTAGAGGCTACAAGTGCAATGAGAAAATAAATAATCATCATTTTTATTCCATAGTTAATTACTGTAGAAACACATCGCTGAAATAAAAAAGATGTTTGTTTCATTGCTGCAAATGGAATGAGTATTACTAATATAGAAGCAAAAATATTAAACTCAATAATAACCATAGCTAATTCAATGGCCATCATAAAGAAAGAAAATACGATACAGCACATAGCAATAAGGCACATAAAGAGTGTGGATAATCCTCCGTTAGTAAAAATACTAATTTTTGCCATTTGCTCTAGTATTCCATTTTTAGTTTCAGGATTTGAAATGATTTTAATCCCCATATTTAAAATTTCTGTTGGAGTTGTAAAATTTTTTATATCTAAATTTGCTCCTGCTGCTATTAATCCCCATTGCTGAAATGAACGAATAATAATTCTAGTCATTTCTGGTAAATGTTGAATTACAAATAGTAAAATACCAACTTTAATTAGCTTAGAAACTAATTCTTGCATTCTCATTGAACCATTATAAATGGACCAAGAGAATACGATGTCTATGCCTACGAAAATAAGTAAAAGTGTGATAGAATAGGGTAAAAGATTTTCATAACCAATGACAGAGTTAGCTCTAAAAAAATTAACTAAATTTGTTAGAGCGTCTGCATCGGTAAAATTTCCAGTGTAAGAAATAGGAGTCATATGCATGCACCTCCAGAAAGGATGAATTATGAAACGGTTAAGAATTTTAATGATGTTGGCGTTAACTCTTTGTATAATGGTATTAGCTGGTTGTGGTGAAGAAGAGAAATATAATACGGCTAAAAATGAAGTATTAACATTAATGGATGAAGCCTATAAAGTAGAAATGAAAAATCTTGAACCACTTCCTTATAATGAATTAGATAAAACTTACGAAGAAGCATTCGAAAAACATAAAGCTGTAGAAGATAAAATTCAAGTAAAGTTACAAGAAATGGAGAAATTGGCTTTAAAAGAAGTTAAATTAAATAATGATTTGATAGCATTAAAAAATACAGTCAAAGAAAAAGACGACGAATGGCTAAAAATTAATAATAATATTTTATCTATTCAAAAGATGGTCAAAAAACCATCTCCAGGATTAGGAGAAGATCCATGGGATACACTTGTAAAGAAAAGAGCCGAGCAACGAAAACAATAATTATTAGAGGTCAAACCGTAAGGTTGGACCTCTTTTATATTTAGTAATACTAGCAAAATAAATTAATAATTATAGGCCGATCCAAGAGGCATGACCTCTTTTTTTGATGAGCTGATCCCATGGATCATCACCCCATTTAGGATTAGGTTTATTAACTATTTTATCTACGGCTTGAATTTCTGCATTAACTCTTGCTTGTGTAGCAATCTCCTCATTTTTCTTCTCTTGTAATTCCTGGGCTTCTTTTAAAGCAGCTTGTTGACCAGTTAAGGCAGAGAGAATACTGTTAATGCCGTCAATTCTACCTTTTACGGCGCTAATTCTATTGCCAATTTGAGCAGATTGCTTAGCGCCAACAGCTTTATCAGACATCTTCACTAAATCTCCTAACTCCTGCGTTGCATCGGCTACCATTTGTGTATACTTATGGTATTTTTGGAGTGTATCTATATTGCTTTGGGACAGTACACTCCAACCATTACGCTTAGATGCCTGGAGGGCATCTTGGTTGGTAGCTAGGTTAGTAGTGGTGCCAATTTCTGGAAAAGATTTAGAAAGAATATCTTTAATTTCATTTGTACTAAGACCGCCTTTTTCTGACCATCCTTCTTTACCAATTCCTTTATTTAAATCACCTAGGATACTTGTTTTACTATTAATCGTATCTGTAATTTTTTGCACGCCGCTATCAAATTTAGAAGTTAATTTATTCAACTGTTCTTCTGGCCATGATTTTAATTCTTGCAATTGTAATTGAATTTGCTGTGCCGTATTCGTAACGACTTTCACGGTTTCAGCAAAAGTTTTTGCTTGCTGCATAATATTAGATGTATCTATAACAGGGATTCCTGATGCGTGAGAGGGAAGTGTAGAAGCACCTAAAATAATAGATGTAGTGATGATTGATACTTTTATAGCTTTAGGGATATACATACATTCTCCTTTCTGGCTCCTACACAGTAGATAGTGTAAGAGCCATTTTATGTTAAGGCTGTATTTCTGTAAGTTAAGATAGAGTGCTGATTGATGGTAAATGATTCTACCTTATTGAAAGACAAACAATTATCTGGATATACTTCGTTCGCGACCTTTGTCTTTAGTAATATCTTTAGGTGTAGACTTAGTATATACAATTGGTTTCATAGGAGCAGTTTGTCTTGTGGATAACTGTTCCTTCGCTTTAGGAGAGAGGCCTCCTTGCATTTTTTTGTCTGTAGTCTTTTTAGGTTCAAATGGAGAGTTTTCTTTATTGAATAAAGCATTTGGCGACCGTTTTTTGATGACTACAGGGGGATCATAGTGTGGTATAGGTGTTCCTTTAGGTAAGGTTTGTTCAGTAGTTGCATGGTCCTTAGTTTCTGGTACTTTACTTTGATCCTTAGTGTTAGTAGTAGATTTACCAGGTAATGAGTCTAATACATCCTTACTTTCTGAGTATGCGATATAAGCCCCATAAGGGTAGGCTTCATTAGTTGTATGACGTTGGTAGGCTAACCATTTTTTATGATAGGTTTCCGCCATTTTATCTGCCGTTTCTAAATTCGCTTGCATATCTTCAGATAACATAGTTTTGTCGATATATTCTTTATCCGCCAATCCTTTTACAACGCTTAGACGAATAGAATTGTTTAAACTATCTATAAGGTTACTCTCGGAATACCCTATAGTTTTGACAGATGTTTTTAATAAATCTTTATCCAGGTAAGGTTCTTTGTCTACGATGCTAGAGATATTATATTCTTTTAGAACTTCTAACGGGGGTTTATCTGATTGCAAAGATTCTAAGAAGTTGTGTCCAGGTAAATCGAAAGAAGATACCATAGATTTAATAGAGTTATCATAATCTGGGTCAGACTGTAACATGGCAGTAGTTAATGCTTTATGAAATATCTCTGGTTGATGTTCAAACGTTGGCTTTGTAAGTTCGCCTTCTTTTTCTAAACTATTAGCAATGGCCAAGTAAATTTCAGCAGATGTATTACCTTGTTCTGCTAGGTTTTTGAGGTATTCTTTCATGTGATTTTTGACTAATTCACCATCACCAATATCATAGCGACCTTCATCAATCTTATACTCACTAAGATTTTTTTCATCAAGCGCAGCATATATTGGTTTCATGTAGTAGGATAAATATGTTTTGTAATATCCTCTTTTATCAATGGAACCTAACAAATCGTCTTTACTAAGGTCATTGGCCAATTCATTAAGCTGTTTACCAGTATATATTTTTCCTTTTTCACCATATGTATACTCATTAGCACCAGATAATTCAGCAATAGTTGTACCAAAGACATTAGCAGCACCGCCTAAGTAGATAGTTCCAGGTTTATCATAATGGGCATCAGGATACTCTGTTCCTTCAATGGCAATACCAAATCCATTTTCTAAGATTTTCTTACGCTCTTCTAAGGATAAGGAGAGAACATCTTTAGGAGATTTAGGCAGTTCAATTTCATCTTTAGAGGATTCATGTTCTGCTTGATAATGTTGATATAATTCTTCTTTTAAATGCTTATCTAGCATATTTTCTTCGATGTATTGAACGGCTTTTTCTGTATCTCGGATGGCATAAACGAATGCATTCGGATCACTTAGTAAATTTCTAATATTTTTATGCTGATAACTTAATGTATTTACAATCTCACGAATTTCGTTTTCCGTTTTAAACCTTG
>NZ_RQVN01000023.1 GCF_003992135.1 Veillonella sp. VA142
GGGTTTACAGAAGGATGTAATAATAACATTAAAGTGTTAAAGAGAATAAGTTATGGGTTGCGCCATTTTGAACGCTTCAGAGTTCGTATACTTTTATTGAGCAAAAAGAATAGCACTAGCTATTTAAATAGCTAGTGCTAAGAACTTTTTATATGAGTAGCCCCCACATTTGACAAAGAGCCTTAAATAACATAAATGCAAGAAGCCCATGGCGTGCTCCTGAACAAACATTATGAAATACCGTTTGAGAAGGAGTATGCCATGGGCTTCCCTTTATATTATTCAGTTACGAACGCCACAGACTTTTATAGAGAAAACTAGCGACGGTCTCGTTTACGATACACGATGAATGGTCGTGCTAAATAGTTAAATGGTACGCTTAAGCAATGTACTAAACGGCTGAATGGGAATATGATAGCCACAATCATCCAGGATAGCATATGGAACTTAAAGATACCAGGAACGTTTTCCATTAAGGATGGATCTGGCATAGCCATCAATACGCTACGGAACCAAGGTCCAATAGACACACGATAGTCAAAGAATCCAGATGCATTCAATAAGGTACCAGCCATACCACTAAAGATAGCTAGTGTAAAGAATACATATAACCATACATCCATTTTAGATGTGTTAGCACGTAATGTAGGTGTTGTGAAACGACGTTTCATAAGCATCAAGAATCCTACGATAAATAGGAAGCCAGCTACAGCACCCATATACAAGGCACCAGCATGATACATATGGTCATCTACACCCACCATAGCAGTCCAAGTTTTAGGAATTAATACACCTACCACGTGACCACCGATAACGCAAAGCAAACCAAAGTGGAACAATGGGTTAGCAATACGCAATTGTTTCTTTTCTAAAAATTGACTTGATTTAGTAGTCCAATTTCTTTCAAAGTAAAAGAAACGAACAAGAGTCCCTACGAGTAAGAAGGTGAAAGCGATATAAGGCAGGGCGCCCCATAGAAATAAACTCATAGTACACCGTCCTCCAATCCATTTGCAACAGATAAAATAATATCAAATAAGAATGCATACGGCAGTTTTGCTTCAATGAAGCGCTCCCGAATATATTCTAATTTTGGTTTACAGTATTCATAAATTTCTTTTGCTTTTTCTTCTTCGATAAGCGCACATAATTCAAGAATAGCTGGGACAAAGTCTGGCATTTCTTTTGGTAAGTCATAGCCATTTTCAAGGAAAAATGCTTTGTATTTCACAAGTTCTTCTGCTTGTTCCCCTGTACCTTGTAATTCATAAGTAGATAAATACATATTTGTATTTTGACTGAAATCAAAAGTACGCACATATTGATCTTCAAACTCTTTACGAGGTGTTTCTTCCACATAGTCGAAGAATTCTATCAAGGCTTGACGGAGTTGAGGGTGCGCAACAGATGTTGCGTCCCCCTTCCATTCTTGTAATTCATCGTACCAAGTAGCATCAGGATAACGAAGCAGAAATGACGCAATAAGCGCTATTTTCTGAGCATCATTCATTATTGGCATCCCCCTGTAGGACAGGCAAAACCACGTTTATGTTGCATATCTGCACGACCTTCACGAGACGCTTTGATATCTGTAGGAATCACGAAACGATCATTGTATTTAGACAAGGCTAATAATTTGTACATTTCATACATTTGATCTTCTGTTAAATCGATTGGATGCTCAGGAGCTTCACCGCCTACATCACGACGACGCATATATTCACGCATATCTAATACACGTTGTAATACACGAGCTAGGGCATCTGCATTACCTGCTGTAAATAGATTTGCAAGATATTGCACAGGTACGCGCATTTCATTTGCATCTGGTAAGTATACTTCAGATGTAATACGTTGTACGATTGGGCTCAATGGTGGTACATACCAAACCATTGGTAATGTACGGTATTCTGGATGTAATGGTAAGCCCACTTTCCATTCTTTGATCAATTTGTAAACTGGAGATTTTTGTGCTGCTTTAATCCAAGCTTCACCAATACCTTCAGCACGAGCCGCTTTCACTACTTCTGGATCATGAGGATCTAAGATTAAATCTACTGTATTTTCATAGATATTCGCATCATCTTTTGTAGCCGCAGCTGCTTCTACTTTATCCATATCATAGAAAACTACACCTACATAACGCATTCTACCTACGCAAGTTTCCGCACAGATTTGTGGTAAACCATTTTCCAAACGTGGGTAACAGAATACACATTTTTCAGCTTTATTCGTTTCCCAGTTGTAGAAGATTTTTTTGTATGGGCAAGATGGTACGCAATGGCGCCAGCCACGACATACATCTTGAGAAACAAGAACTACACCGTCTTCATCACGTTTGTAAATCGCACCAGATGGGCACGCTGCCACACATGCTGGATTCAAGCAATGATTGCATAGACGAGGTAAGTAGCGCATGAATACTTTTTCATAGTCAAACACGATATCTTCGCCCATTTTAGCTAAGTTAACATCAGAACGAGCGTGCTCACCACCAGCCAAATCGTCATCCCAGTTAGGACCCCATTTAATTTCCATGCGTTCTTTAGTTACTAAAGAGCGTGGACGTGCTACTGGTTGGTTATTTTTGCGACCAGAATGGATCAATGTTTCATAATCATATGTCCATGGTTCAAAGTAATCTTTCAACTCAGGTTGTTCTGGATGGTAGAACAATTTCATCAGACGATTTGTTTTGGAACCTGTAGCCAATGCTAATTTTCCATCGCTACCAACAGTCCAGCCGCCTTTCCATTTCTCTTGGTCTTCCCAATGACGTGGATAACCAACACCTGGGCGAGTTTCTACGTTATTAAAGTACATATATTCCGCACCTTCGCGGTTTGTCCATGTATTTTTACAAGTGACAGAACATGTGTGACATCCTAGACACTTGTCTAAATTTAGGACCATAGATACTTGAGCCTTAATCTTCAAGCCAATCTACCTCCTTCATTTTACGAGCCACAATAGTCATATCCCGTTGGTTGCCAGTTGGGCCATAATAATTGAATCCATAACTTAATTGACCATAACCACCAATCATATGTGTCGGTTTCAAATGAATGTGAGTTGGTGCATTGTGTGTACCACCGCGTTGTTTTTTGATTTGCGCAGCTGGTACGTTGATGTGACGGTCTTGGGCATGGTGCATGTAGGAAATACCACGAGGAATACGTGGGGATACTACAGCGCGGGCTGCGACGATACCGTTTTTATTGAAAGCTTCTACCCAATCATTATCTTGGACATTGATTTCTTTCGCATCATCTTCATTCAACCAAATTGTTTGTCCACCACGGAACAATGTTAACAATTGTTGGCTATCGAAGTACATACTATGAGTAGACCATTTATTATGTGGTGTTAAGTATTTCAATGTGATTTGAGGAACGCCCTCTTGTGCATAATCACCTTTCACTGGTGCGTAGGACAAGACTGGTTTATAAAGAGCCATAGCCTCACCATAGTCACGCATCATTTCATGATCACAATAGAAGGATTGACGACCAGTGATGGTACGGAATGGAACTTTATCCTCAGTAGATGTTGTAAATGGAGAATAACGACGGTCTTTATTATTTTTACCTGTACTTGTTACAGATGGAATAATAAAGCGTGGTTGACGAACCATATCTTCAAAGGTAATACGTTCTTCTTCACGACCTTTTGCATTCTTTTGAAGATCTGTTAAGCCTGTTTTTTCTTCCATTGCCTGCCAGGAACGAACTGCCAATTTACCATTCGTACAAGAGGACAATGTTAACACAACATTACAAGCTTCACGCGCTTCATAGATGCTTGGACGACCATGAGATACAAAACCTGGTTGGTTGATGGTACCATTTTGTTCATATAAGGATTGGTAAGCATCAGATACATCCCATGATAAACCATGAGCGCCCACTTTATTTTCAATATTAGGACCTAAGCCGATGAATTTTTCAAAGATTTTACTGTAGTCACGTTTTACGTGTACAAGATTTGGCATAGTTTTACCTGGAATAGGTTCACATTCACCTTTGCTCCAGTCTAATACTTTACCCAATGGTTGAGCCACTTCACCTAGGCTATCATGACCCAATGGTTGTGCTACGATATCTTCATATTCAGTGAAACCAGATTCTTTTGCTACGCGAGATACTGTTTCTGCTAACGTACGGAATGTATCCCAGTCAGATTTAGTGTCCCATGCGCAATCTACAGCCGCTTGGAATACGTGCACGTATGGATGCATATCTGTGGAAGATAAGTCTTGTTTTTCGTACCATGTCGCTGCAGGGAATACGATATCGGAGTATAACGCAGTAGATGCCATACGGAAATCAATGTCGATTAATAGGTCTAATTTACCTGTTTCTGGAGCTTCACGCCAGTTGATTTCTTCTGGACGTACTGGTGCATCTTCATCTTCAATGACACCATTTTTAGTGCCCAATAAATATTTCAAGAAATACTCATGACCTTTAGAGGAGGAACCAATCAAGTTAGAACGCCATACGAACAAGTTGCGAGGATGGTTTTCTTTTGCAGAAGGATCTTCTACACAGAATTTCAATTCTTTATTTTTCAAAGCTTGTACGATGTATTGGTTAATTTCTGCCTCAGTACCTGCGCCTGTAGCACGAGCATCATTGATCAAATCTTGATAGTTACGGTTAAAAGTAGGATAAGACGGCAACCAACCTAAACGAGCTGCCAACACGTTATAATCACCAGGGTGTCTGTAACGAGGAGTAGCCAATTTAGATACACGGTCTGCTAAATCGATACAGTCAGAACGATATTGTTCTGTAGCAAAGTAGAACCAAGATGTACCATTTTGTAAACGAGGTGCTTTACTCCAGTCGTTTGCTGTCATAATACCAGCCCAACCTTCTACTGGACGTAATTTTTCTTGTCCTACATAGTGAGCCCAGCCACCGCCGTTAACGCCTTCTGTACCACAGAACATAATCAAGTTAAGGATCGTACGATAAATTACGTCTGCATGATACCAGTGGTTGATACCAGCACCCATGATAATCATAGAGCGACCTTTTGTTTTTTCTGCGTTGTCTGCAAATTCACGAGCTGTACGAATCACTACATCTGCTTTTACGCCAGTGATTTTTTCTTGCCATGCTGGAGTGTAAGGAGTATCTTGTTCATAGCTAGTAGCCACTTCACCGCCTAAACCACGATCGATACCGTAGTTAGCAAGAATTAAGTCGTAAACTGTTGTTACTTGTACAGGACCTTCTTTAGTTTGTACTGTCATAACTGGGATAGCACGTTCAATAATACCTTCATGAGCTTCATCGCCGAAATAAGGTAATTTTACTAATGCAACGGAATCACGTTGATCGATGACAGATAAACGAGGGGAGATTGTCTCACCTGTTGCACGGTTTTCAAGACGTAAATTCCATTTTTTAGGATTTGTATGACGATCACCTAATGTACCATTTGGTGCCACTACTGTATTCGTAATTTCATCGATAACGACAGTGTGGAAATCAGCGCCATCTTCTGTGCTGCCTAAATCTTGATTATTCAAGAAACGACCCGCTTGTAAAGCACCATTGATTTCTTCTACACGTACTAAGAATGGGAAGTCTGTAAACTCTTTCGCATATTCTTTGAAATATGGAGTTTCTTTATTAATATAGTATTCTTTCAGAATGACATGACCCATTGCCATTGCCATCGCTGCATCTGTACCAGCTTTTACATTCAACCAAGTATCAGAGAATGTAGTGGATTCTGCATAGTCAGGAGATACAGATACTACTTTTGTGCCTTTATAACGTACTTCTGCCAAGAAATGAGCATCCGGTGTACGAGTCAATGGTACGTTGGAACCCCATGTAATGATGTAACCTGCATTGTACCAGTCACCAGATTCTGGTGTATCAGTTTGTTCACCCCAAACTTGTGGGCTTGATGGCGGCAAATCAGCATACCAGTCATAGAAGGAAAGTGGAGTACCACCCATAAGGTTCAAGAAACGCGCACCACCTGCATAGGACAACATGGACATAGCTGGAATTACAGAGAATCCTGCGTTGCGGTCTGGACCATATGTTTTTGCTGTATATAATAAGGAAGCTGCTACGATTTCTGTAGATTCATCCCAAGTAGAACGTACAAAGCCACCCATACCACGAGCAGATTTATAACGTTTTGCTTTTTCAGGATCTTCTACAATAGATTTCCATGCTTCGATAGGATTTTTAGCAGTTTTCTTCGCTTCTCTCCAAAGCTCGATCAATTCACCACGTACATATGGATATTTTACGCGTAGTGGGCTGTATAAATACCAAGAGAAAGTAGATCCTCGAGGGCATCCACGTGGTTCGTAATCTGGCATATCATCTGGTGTTTTAGGATAATCAGTTGCTTGATTTTCCCACGCAACAACACCATTTTTTACGTAAATATTCCAGCTACAAGAACCAGTACAGTTTACGCCATGTGTGGTGCGGACTACTTTATCGTAGGACCAACGGTCACGATAAAAATTTTCCCATTCACGACCACCTTCTTCTGTGATTTGATGGCCTGTTGGAGATACGTCCTTCTTGCGAAGAAACTTAAATTTTTGAGATAAAAGACTCATCTCATGTCCTCCTTAAAAATACAAAAAAACCCTTGCCTTCGTAGTGCTCACAGCAAGGGGGGATAACCTTAATCATTCGATATTGCTAATATTAGGATCGATAGTTTCTATATCTAAATCTAGCAGATCGATTAATGCATCAAAGTCACAGATTACCAGATGGTGTTTATCATAGGCTACATAGCCTAACTTTCGTAACTCACTTAGCATGCGGTTTAAACCTTCCCGTGATGTGGCAGTAAATTCAGCTAACTCTTGGTTGCTTAATGCAATGTCGATATAAATACCGTCATCCCGCTTAATACCATAACTATTAGCTAAACGCAATAATGTAGAATAAAATGCACCTTTCTTACCGTATAATAATAAGTCTCTATACTTAGCTTGTTGTCGACGCATATGAAGCGTATAAATCTTCATCATCGTAATGGCTAAGGAATGATCCTTAGCAATGGCAGGTTCTAATACGTCGTAACGTATACAATAGACTGAGCAATCTTCTCTTGCAATGGCATTAAATACATACGATCTCGTATTCGTCTCATACAAAGGAATTTCCCCAAGCACATTATTCTTACCTACTAATCGTAATGCAAAAATATGTCCTGTGGATTCAAATTTCTTAATACTGAGGCGCCCTCTCTGAACGATATAAAAATGTTCTGCCTTATCGCCTTCGTGAAATAAAAATTCTCCTTTTTTCAGATGAATTACTTCACCTGGCAATGCTAGCAATTGATTGATTAACTCCTGTTCCATACTGTCACCATACATCTTTCAGTAACATCCCATACTTATGAAGTTGATATAAACTTAGCTATATCAATTTCTCAATTACATTTTAAATTTTGCGCTATGTTACTATTATAACTTATTAATAATTATATAAGTTGTGCTTTTTATCACATTCACATTATATTATATCTTATATAATAAGTGTGTGATTTTAGGCACATATTATAATGAAAGTATGGCATAAGTCAATATTTTTTTATACTAATTTGTGTCTTCGATTTACTGTGATACAAAAAGTATCACAAGTTGTACGTTGAAAGGATTAAAGGAGTGTTCTCATGTCAGAGATGAAAATGCCTCAAGTGGGTGCGAGCCGCAAAGAAATTATTGCGAACTGGCAACCAGAAAATCCCGAATTTTGGGAAAAGTTTGGCAAAAAAATTGCTAAACAAAACTTGGTAGTTTCTACCATTGCATTAACGTTATCATTTTGCGTTTGGTATTTATGGTCCACCATCGCAGCACAATTAAATGGAGCTGGATTCCATTTCACAACAGAACAATTATTTACATTAGCTGCCTTCCCAGGTTTAGTAGGTGCTACGTTCCGTTTTATCTATACTTACATGCCTGCTTTAATTGGTGGTAGAAACTGGACTTTCATTTCTACAATCATCTTATTAGTACCTGTAGTATGGTTAGGGTATGCTGTACAAGATACATCAACAACCTATGAAACATTTATGATTTTAACAGCTTTGATCGGCTTAGCCGGCGGTAACTTCTCCTCCTCCATGGCGAACATCGGTAACTTCTTCCCTAAAGCTGAAAAAGGGACCGCTCTTGGTATCAATGGTGGTATCGGTAACCTTGGTATCTCCGTAATTTACTTCTTAGCTCCATTTGCTATGGGTTCTGCTACGTTAGGTAATATCTTCGGTGTGACACCAGCTATCGTCAAAGGCAATGCGGTGTACTTAGCCAACGCAGCGTTCATGTGGATTGTGCCTTTAGTAATTATCCTAGCATGCATGACTCGTTACATGGATAACTTGCCATCAGCAAAACCAAATCCTAAAGCACTAGCTCAAATTTTCAGCAACAAACACACTTGGGCTATGACATTGTTATATACATGCTCCTTCGGTGCCTTCTCCGGATATGCAGCAGCACTTGGTTTACTTGTTAAAACAGAATTCCCTGAAATTCCATTTGCTCACATCGCATTCGTTGGTCCTCTAGTATCTGCCAGTCTTCGTCCAGTAGGTGGTTGGTTAGCCGATAAAATCAACAGCGGTACAAAAATTACTTTTATCGGTTTGATCGGTTTATGTATCACTACTGTATTAATTGCGGTAGGTGTAGATATGCATAACTTCCCATTCTTCTTTGGAATGACTGTATTAATGTTCATATCCTGTGGTTTTGTAACAGGTTCTACATTCCGTATGATTCCTCACATCTTCACAGATGGATTACAATCTTCCTTAATTGCTGGTTTCGTAGGGGCAGTTGCTGCGTACGGTGCGTTCATTACACCAAAAATCTTTGGCTATGTGTACACAACATTTGGAAGTATCCACCCAGCATTCGCAGTATTACTTGCTTTCAACATCGTAACAGTATTCGTATGTTACTGGTTCTATGTTCGTAAAGCAGCTAACATGAATGTATAATTGAATCTTATAACAAAAAGAGCAGCCGAGTCTGCTCTTTTTCATTTAGATAGTAATTACAACCTATCGTTTGTAATAAATGACAATATGACGATACGGTTCTTGTCCTTCACTATCTGTTTTGATATTTTTTTCATTTTGCAATGCTAAGTGAATGATTTTTCGTTCAAAAGCATTCATTGGTTCTAAAGCAATTTTTTGACGTGTACGTCGTACTTTAGCACCTAAACGATGTGCCAATTGAATTAAAGTTTCTTCACGGCGGGAACGGTAATTTTCCACGTCTACAACAATTTGGCAACGACGGCGAACTTCTTTATTAGCTACAAGATTTGTTAAGTATTGGATAGCATCTAATGTTTGACCATGTTTACCAATTAAAATACCTAATTCTTCCCCATGTACTTGGAATGTGATTTTATCTTTAGTAGTTAATTTTTCAATTTGTACAGATAAGCCCATCTTTCCAAACATACCTAATAAAAATTCTTTACCTGTATCGGCAATGAAATCTTGTTCTGCTTTTGTAATACCATCTTCGACTACCACAGGAATTTCAGTTTCTACTGTTTCTACAGTATTTACCGTTGTTTCTGTTACAGATTCCACAACTTGTACTACTTCTTCAGTAACAACAGTATTCTCAACTGCTGTTTCTTCAAAATATACGCGAACAAGAGCATCTTTTTTACCAAAACCTAAAAAACCTTTCGATGGCTCTTCTAATACTTTCACAGACGTAACAACACGACCTTGAGTTTCAATTTGGGCTGTTGCTTGTGAAGTTGCCTCTTCAATCGTTTTTGCTGACACTTCAATGTAATCCATGCCTAGCCTCCTATTTGTTATTACGATAAATTAATGTTTGTTGTGCTAATTGGAATAGATTTGAAACTACCCAATAGATAACCAATCCACTAGCAAAATTCAAACTGATATAACCAATAAACAATGGCATAAAAATACCCATAATTTTTGCTTGTTGATTATTGCCACCAGCAGATGTTTGTTTACTCATAACATAAGTAGACAAAGCAGATAATACTGGTAATACATAAATTGGATCTGGATCACTCAAATTTGGTAACCATAAAAATTGTGCATATTGAGGATCATATGGATATCCTTGCAATGCATAGAAAATAGCAATTAAGAATGGCATTTGTACAATAAGTGGCAAACAACCAGCTAATGGATTGATACCCAAGTCTTTGTACATTTTCATAATTTCTTGCTGTGCTTTTTGTGGATTGTCCTTATATTTGTCTTGAATGGCTTTCATTTTAGGTTGTAATTCAGCCATTCCTTTCATAGACTGCACTTGTTTATGTGTCAATGGTGCTAATACAAGTTTAATCGCAATGGTAAGCAAAATAATCGCGATACCATAGCTTGGGAAGCCCATCGCTTTTGTAGCCAAAAACGAATATTCCACAAGACTTCTCATAAAATCTACTAAATATTGAAAGATTTCCATGCCTACTCCTTTTCTTATTCTCTGTTATATGCACCTTTATGTACCCATATACGTTATGGTATGGTCTATATTTCATCCATACAGGTACTCAGGTATTTCCAAAATTGTGCTACGGCAAAGGATCATATCCACCCTTGTGAAAGGGATGGCATTTCAAAATCCGTTTGATGCCTAAATAGCTACCTTTTAAAGGTCCATACCGTCGCAATGCTTGCAACATGTACATTGAACAGGTGGGATAAAAACGACAAGTACTTGGCTTTAAAGGAGATAAAGCATATCGATAGAACTGAACTAATCCAATTAACAAGTAATTTACAAATTTACTAATACCCATTAGTTTCTATCCTTTAACAATTTACATTTTTTGAATAGACGCATCATTTCGCGCTCTGCCTGTTCGTACGTAGCATTGGCCAAGTACCCTCGACCGACTACTACAATATGATGACCTTCACGCAATTCATGTTGATGTAGACGATACACTTCTTTCATCAAACGTCGTGCTCTATTGCGCTGTACCGCGCCACCTACCTTTTTACCTGTGACAAAACCAATTTTACTTTTTTGCTTTGCCACCGGCATATGATAGACCACACACAGACGTCCAATTTCATAGCGACCGTGCTTATACACTAATTGATATTCATTGTTTTTCCGTATTCTTCTATCTTTTATTAAACTATTCATAGTTATCCTTTAATACCGTACATACAGAAAAACTTGGCTATATGGCCAAGTTCTCTTGCTGTATATTTGATTATGCAGATAAGCGTTTTCTGCCTTTAGCGCGTCGACGTTTTAATACTAGACGGCCACCGATGGTTTTCATACGTTCACGGAAACCATGAGTACGTTTTCTCCAAAGTGTATTTGGTTGGTAAGTACGTTTCATTACAACAACACCTCCTCATGATAGGTTTATTTTTTCGTATACCATAACATAGTAATTATATGTATAAACCCTAATTCTGTCAATATAAACCTTGTTTTTAATAGTATATATATAAACGATTTGTAATATTGTTATAGTAGAACTTTACATACATCGATAGATATCTCTTATCATTCATAGTAATATTTTCTTTCTTATTTTAAAATCTTTACTTTTATTATAACTTTCACAGTAATAAGCAAAGATTTTTTATAAAAAGTAAAAATGAATCCTATAGAATCCATAGTAAAGAAAAAAAGTTTTTGGTATAATAATGACATGCACCAACGAAGGGTTATAAACAAGTTTTCCACTTTTTTTATATTTTATCCACTGACTTATTCACAATATTGTGGATAGAAACAATTCTACTTATTATCTTGTTTATGAACTCTTTTTCTTTGTCTAATTTTTAGTTATCCACACTCATCATGATGTGGACAAATAATTCTTATACATAATACAGGAAGGTTTATTATGAGTGACTTAGATCTCTACTCCCTATGGGACCAAGTGATGCAAAAAACAAAAACAAAAATGCCACAGCAAATGTGGGACTCCTTGGTCGTGAATTCACTGATGCCCTATTCTATGACATCTACTATTCTAACCTTATTTGTTATGGATCCTAGTAAATTAAAATATATTCAAACTCCATTAGTCCATAACCAAATCATAGAGGCAGCAAAAAGTTTACTTCCTAGTTTACAAACTATTGATTATTTAACAGATACATCAAGTATAGATTCTTCTACAGATAGTATGGGAAGTCATTCGACAGATATTCCTCCTATGCCACCTATCGATATGCCCTCTATTGAAGATACAACAATGGAAAGCTCTTCAACTCCCATTATTTCTCCTCCTTGGGAGGTAGAAGAATATGATGAAGTATTACCAGAAGGAGTGAGTCGTCCTAGCTATGATTCCCCTGTTATTATTCAAAGAAATACTTCCTCTTCACAAGGTATACAAAAACCAGTACCTGCTGATTTATTTGTTACCAAAACAACTACTACTATATCACCAGCACCACCTGTACAACGGAATATGAGTAGTTCTTCTAAATCACATCTAAATCGTGCTTTTACTTTTGATAATTATATTGAGTCTAATTCTAACCGCCTTGCTTTTAGTGCTGCGAAAGCAGTAGCAGAAAATCCAGGTATTCGATATAATCCACTATATATTCATGGTCAATCTGGTCTTGGTAAAACTCATCTAATGCATGCTATCGGCAACGAAATTTTGGCTAATAATCCATCTGCTAAAATTATGTCTATTACTAGTGAAGATTTTATGAATAGTTTCATTGAATCTTTACGGACAAAAACACCAGATCAATTCCGTCGTAACTTCCGTGATATCGATGTACTTATTATTGACGATGTACAATTTTTAGAAGAAAAAAATAAAAAAACTACACAAGAAGAGTTTTTCAATACTTTCAATCATTTATTAAGTCACAATAAAGCAGTTATCCTATCTAGTGATAAACCACCAAAGGATTACAAGGAAATGGAAGAACGTTTAATTACACGATTCAACAGTGGTCTTACCGTAGAAATTGAGGCACCAAATCCAGAAATGATTGAAGCTATCATCCATGAAGAAATCTATCATCGTCGTAGTGAATACCCAACTTTATATGTCCCAAAAGAGGTTATTCACCTATTTGCACAGTATTTTAATAAGAGAAATATTCGTGAATTAAAAGGTGCTTTTGAAACATTAATTACACAAGCAGCCATCACAAACCGATTAGAAACGATTGATGTAGAATTTACCAATAAAGCAATCAAAGACTTTATCATTCACACAGAAAAAATTGTATTATCCATTAAATACATCCAAGAATTTGTAGCAGATTACTTTAAAATCAAGCTAGAGCATTTAATTAGCCAAAAACGTAATAAACAATATGCTCATCCACGCCAAATTGCTATGTATTTAGCTCGTGAATTAATCAATGAAAGTTACCCACAAATTTCCTTTGCTTTTGGTAAAAAAGATCATACCACAGCATTGCATGCATATGAAAAAATTTCCAGAGAAATGGAAAAAGACCAAGATTTACGATATACCATTGAACGTATTCGTGAAGAATTAGAAGAAGCTAAGTAATCTTTAAAATGTGGATAAATATGTGTGTAATATGTGTACACTTTGTGTCTAGACTGTTAACAACTATCGACTTACACACAAGATAAGATTTATTCTGTTACTATGTGGATAGATATAATTTTCTATTCCCAACATTGTGAACATGTATAAAACATTGAATCTCAAGGATTTTATATACCTATCCACTTATACACGCGCCCTACTACTACGGCTACTACTTTAAATAAAAAAACTTTAACATAGTTATATTAGTCATAAGGAGTTAATGATGAAACTTCAATTTAACAAAACTGAATTAGTGAAAGCTATGTCACTATTCCAACGTGTAGCAAGTAATAAAACAAGCTCTAATTTACCAGGATCTATTTATATTTCTACTAAAGATAATTATGTAGAATTACAAGCCAATGACTTTGAAATTGGTATGCGATCCCAAGTAGATGCTACTATTCTTGAACCAGGTACTATTGTGGTAGGTTCTAAATATTTTCAAGAAATTCTAAAAAAATTACCGGGTGAACAAGTAGAATTATATAAACCAGATAATTCTAATCAGTTACAGATTAAATCAGATCATTCTGAATTTAAATTAGTGACTATGCAAGTAGAAGATTTCTCCTTAGTGGAACAAATCCATGATGATAATAGTATTATGATTGACGGAGATCAGCTAAAACAATTAATCGACTTAACCGTATATGCTACTTCTACCGATACAGATCGTCCTATTTTCTGTGGTACACTAGTGGAAATTGAAGGCAATGAGTTTACTATGGTAGGTACTGATACACATCGTATGGCGGTTAAAAAAGTTACCTTAAATACAACACTTGAAGATCCTATGCGTATCGTCATTCCAAAACGTACTGTAGAGGAAGTTTCCAGAGTATTACCATCAGATCAACCTGTTATGGTTAAATTAATTTGGAATAGAAATCAAATAGCTATTGTATTTGATAATGTATATATTATTTCAAGATTAATTGAAGGTACATATCCAGATTATAAACGTGTTATTCCTGCTAAATTTGATGCTAGCGCTATTTTAAATCGTCGTGAATTTGCTAGTTCCTTAGATCGTGTCTATTTTATGGCGAAAGATATGAGTTATTCTGCTATTCGTTATGATTGGGAAAAAAATCAAGTTATATTGAGTTCTCAAAGTGCTGATATTGGTATGGTTAAAGATATCGTAATATGTACTTTTGAAGGAAATCCTTTCACTATTAATTTTAATGGTAAATATATTGATGACTTATTGAAACATAGTACAGGTGAAAGAATCCATATGTATTTACAAGAAAAAGGGGCTATGGTAATTCGTCAAGATAATAATGACCATTACACATATGTGGTAACACCAGTTCATACTCAAAATTAAGAGAAAGAGGAAATTATGAATCAAGAAACTGTATCTATTCATACAGAGTATATTCAATTAGATCAATTACTGAAATATGCTAATGTTTTATCCACAGGTGGACAAATTAAAGTATTGTTAGAAGAAGAAAAAATTACCTTAAATGGCGTATTAATTACAGAAAAACGAAAAAAAATCTATCCTAATGATGTAGTAACTATTGCTAATGAAGTAACAATTACTGTAGTGAAGGAGGCTTAATTGTGTATGTGACTGAATTGGAACTCATACATGTTCGCAATCATCGTCATAAAACTATTACTTTCACACCAGAAATTATTGTTATCCATGGTCCTAATGGAAAAGGAAAAACAAATATCCTAGAATCTGCTTATATTGCAACAATGGGGCATAGTCATCGTACGTCGGATATAAAAGATGTTATTTCTTGGAATGAGGATGAGGCTAGTATTATCGTGCACTTTATGAAAGCTGATACGCCTCATACGTTGCAAATTAAATGGGGTCGTCAAGGAAAAAAAGTCATTCGTTTGCATGATAATCCTTTATCCCAAAAAGAATTAGTAGGCACTTTGAATACAGTTATTTTTTCTCCGGAAGATCTAGATTTAATAAAAGGAACACCTTCTTTGCGACGTCGTTTTTTGAATATGGAAATTAGTCAGACTAGTCCTCAATATTATCATCAACTTATGATGTATCAACGAGCTGTACAGCAGAGAAATCGGATACTCAAGGAATATAATTATACTAGTAAAGTACCAGTACAAGATTGGGATGAACAAATTGCTACTTTAGGGGCTCAAATTATTCAAAAAAGATTGGAAAGTTTAAAAAAATTAAATCAATTAATGGATTTAATGAATCGAAAACTGACCGATGGGAAAGAAGATTTACGATTGCAATATAGTCAGCCGTATAGTGAGAAACAATTATTGTTGACTAAGGAGTCTTTATTACAAGCTTTGCAAGAACAATTATCAGAGGATCGGCGACGATTACAAACATCAGTGGGACCTCATCGTGATGATATTATCTTTTATTCAGGTTCTATGGATTTGAAACGATTTGGCTCACAAGGACAACAACGGACAGCCATATTATCAGTTAAGTTGAGTGAATTAGAATATATTAAATCAGAAGTAGGCGAATATCCTATTTTACTATTAGATGATGTACTTAGTGAGTTGGATCAGAAACGTCGATTTAATTTAATCAAATTTATTCATAAGCGTGTACAGACAATCATTACTGCTACTGATATAACGGATACAATGGATTTAGACAGGGTACAATATATAGACTTGGCGGAGGAAATATCATATGGAGAGTAAGTTAGAATCTCTTACAGGAGTGACGAATCTTCGTGATGCCATGTTACAAGAATTAGGCATTTATGAAATGTATCGGCTTATGAAACTCTATCATGATTGGGAGTCTGTCGTAGGACCTATGGTGAGTGGGCAAGCAAAAATAGTACATATAAAGCCACCTGTTATCGTAGTTGAAATTGTTCATACCGTGTGGATGCAAGAAATGACTATGCGTAAGCCACAATTATTGGAAGCATTACGTGAGTATTATGGGGAATCTATTATTACAGATATCAAAGTGCAACTTCCACGACGTGTTTTACAAGATCAGCTTGTATCAGGGGATGCGTTAGATATGACACCTATTTATGAGGAAAGTATAGACTTTCAGCAAATTGTGTTATCCCCTGAGATTGTACAAAGTATAGAAGATTCTGTCCGTGTGATTCGTCATGAGGAACTTCGTCAAAAAGTATTGCAAACACGAATGGAGCAAACGAAAAAAGAATATATATTGGAGCAAGAGAACTTTCATCAATGCCCTATCTGTGGTCGTTGGCAATCGGAAGGATCTGCAAAGGTATGTCCTCAGTGTGAATATAAAAAGTATCGACATATCATTTGTACGGTGAAAGGTCTATTGAAGGATTATCCTCATTATAAATATGATCAAATGAAAGCAATTGCTCCCTGGTGTACCTATGAATGGTATGAAGTGGCAAAAGAAGAAAGTATTTATTATTATTTAACTCGTTTGTTTCAAGGTTCTACGGATGCAAATGATATGTATTGGGCGACGATGCTAATTACATCAAAACCACAAGATGAATTGTCTTATGAACAAGTTGTAAATATTACAAATAAGTATCGTTGGAATGAAGAAAATAAAATGCAAGTGAAATGAAGTATGAGACTTTCACAGAAATAGTAAAGTATTGTATAATAGAATGTATTATATAAATAGTAGGAGGATGTCAGATGGCAGAACAAACAAATTATGATGCCGGTAATATACAGGTCCTTGAAGGCTTAGAAGCAGTTCGTATGAGACCTGGTATGTATATTGGTAGCACATCTGCCCGTGGATTACATCACTTGGTGTATGAAGTTGTAGATAATAGTGTGGATGAGGCACTAGCTGGGTATGCCACACATATTGAAGTGACCATTTGCGAAGATAATAGTATTGAAGTTATCGATGATGGTCGTGGGATTCCAACAGGGATGCATGAAACAGGTATGCCTGCGGTAGAACTAGTATTATCCAAACTTCACGCAGGTGGTAAATTTGGCGGTGGTGGATACAAAGTGTCCGGTGGTCTTCATGGGGTAGGTATTTCCGTAGTGAATGCCTTGAGTGAGTGGACTATCGTCGATGTATACCAATACGGAAAAATTCAAGAAATTTCTTTTGAACGTGGTAATAAAACATCTGATTTGAAAGAAATTGGTACGACGGATCGTACAGGTACAACAGTACGATTTAAACCAGATCCACAAATTTTTGAAACTATCATTTTTGAATTTGATGTATTAAAAACTCGCTTACAAGAGTTAGCATTCTTGAATAAAGGATTGCGCATTACCTTGTCCGACAAACGCGGGGACGGTCGCAGTGAAAGTTTCCACTACGAAGGTGGCTTAGTACAATTCATTGAATATTTGAATGAAGCAAAAGAAGCCATCACACCAAGTGTTATCTCTATTGATAATACTCGTGATGATGTAGTGGTAGATGTGGCACTGCAATATAATGATAGTTATAGCGAAACGATTTTGTCCTTCGTCAACAATATCAATACCATTGATGGTGGTACGCACTTGAGCGGTTTCCGTACGGCCTTAACACGTACGTTGAACGACTATGGTCGCAAGGCTGGAATTTTGAAAGAAAATGAAAGTAATTTGACTGGGGAAGATGTGCGTGAAGGCTTAACAGCTGTAGTAAGCGTAAAAGTATTGGAACCACAATTTGAAGGTCAAACAAAAGGTAAATTAGGCAATAGCGAAGTAAAAGGGATTACGGATACCATCGTATCTGATGGATTGCGTGTATATTTAGAAGAACATCCAACGGAAGCAAAGAAAATCATCGAAAAAGCAACCAATGCGAGTCGTGCTCGTGAAGCAGCTCGTAAAGCTCGTGAATTAACACGCCGTAAAAATGCCTTAGAAGTGAGTTCTTTGCCTGGTAAATTAGCAGATTGTTCTGAAAAAGATACGACTATGACAGAAATTTATCTCGTCGAAGGTGATTCTGCGGGTGGTACAGCAAAACAAGGTCGTGATCGCCGTTACCAAGCGATTTTACCATTACGTGGTAAAATTCTAAATGTAGAAAAAGCTCGCCTTGATAAAATTTTAGCTAATGCAGAAATTCGTTCTATGATTACGGCTTTCGGTACAGGTATTGGACAAGACTTTGACATTACGAAGAGCCGTTATAATAAAATTATTATTATGACAGATGCGGATGTGGACGGCGCTCATATTCGTACCTTATTATTGACATTCTTCTATCGCTATATGCGACCATTGATTGAAGAAGGTCATGTATTCATTGCGCAACCACCGTTGTACCAAATTAAAAAAGGTCAAAAACAGTGGTATGCATACAGTGACCAAGAACTTTCAGATAGACTCGATGAAATTGGACGTGAAAATATTACAATCCAACGGTATAAAGGTCTTGGAGAAATGAATGCAGAACAATTATGGGATACAACGATGAATCCAGAACATCGAACGATACTCCAAGTAAGTATGGAAGATAGTATTGCAGCGGATAAAATATTCAGTGTTTTGATGGGAGATAAGGTAGAGCCTCGTCGAAAGTTCATTGAAGATAATGCTGAATATGTAAGAAATCTTGACTTATAAGGAGAGGTCCCATGGAAAATAATAAATTAAAAAGAAGCTTAAAATCCCGCCACATGAATATGATTGCTTTGGGCGGTGCCATCGGTACAGGTTTATTCGTAGCTGGTGGTGAAGTGGTAAGTACAGCCGGTCCTGGTGGTGCTTTAGTGGCCTATGGTTTCATCGGTATCATGGTATATTTCTTGATGACAAGCTTAGGAGAAATGACTACGTACTTGCCAGTGTCTGGTTCCTTTGGTACTCATGCTTCTCGATATGTAGATAAAGCCTTAGGCTTTGCATTAGGCTGGAATTTTTGGTTCAACTGGGCCATCACATTAGCAGCAGAACTTGTAGCCAGTGCGTTTATCATGAAATACTGGTTCCCTGATGTGCCTGCCATTGTTTGGTCCGCTATATTCTTGCTGATTCTATTTGTATTGAATTATTTCTCAGCTCGTTCTTTTGGTGAAAGTGAGTATGTATTCTCTAGCATCAAAGTGATTACTGTTATTGTATTCTTATTATTAGGAACATTGCTAATTCTTGGAGTAGGAAATCCATCTCCAGGATTCCATAATTGGACATTAGATGAAGCACCATTTGTAGGGGGATTCTCTTCTATCTTAGCCATTTTTATGATTGCAGGTTTCTCATTCCAAGGGGTAGAATTGATTGGTACGGCAGCTGGTGAATCAGAAGATCCAGAGAAAAATATTCCAAAAGCAGTTAACTCTATTTTCTGGCGTATTTTACTGTTCTATATTGGTTCATTTATTGTGATTGGTTTCTTAATTCCTTATAATGATCCAAATTTATTGAATAGTTCTGTAGAAAATGTATCTATTAGCCCATTTACTTTAGTATTTGATCGTTTTGGGTTTGATTGGGCAGCACATTTTATTAATGCTATTTTGTTAATTGCCGTATTGTCTGCAGGTAACTCTGGATTATTTTCCTCTACACGTATGCTATATGCAATGTCTAAATCGGGAGATGCACCAAAATTCTTTAGTTCTATTAATCACCGTGGAGTGCCAATTCCAGCGTTGTTGGCAACAGCAGCTTTTGGTTTATTTGCCTTCTTAACATCCTTAATTGGAGAAGGTCAAGCCTATACTTGGTTGATCAACATCAGTGGTATGAGTGGATTCATTACATGGGTGGGTATTGCTATTGCACATTATCGTTTCCGTCGTGCTTATGTGGCGCAAGGTCATGACGTATCTAAATTGCCTTATAAAGCATCTTTGTTCCCATTTGGTCCATTATTTGCTTTAGCATTATGCTTAATTATCATTGCTGGTCAAAACTATACAGCCTTCATGGGTGAAAGTATTGACTGGTATGGAGTATCTGTTGCTTATATTGGTCTTCCAGTATTCTTCGCCGTATACTTATGGTATAAAGCAAAACATAAAACAAAAGTAGTACCTCTAAAAGAAGTCGATTTATCTCGCGATTTTGAGGACTAATAGAAACAGCCTATGGGAAGAAGTTCCTGTAGGCTGTTTTTAAGAAAGGATGGTATATATGGAATATGAACCAACAAAACATAGTATAGGACCTGCCTTTCGATATGGTTTTCTTAAAACAACACCGTTATTATTGGGATTTTTATTTTTAGGACTATCCTATGGTATTTATATGCATTCTATGGGTTTTTCCTGGGGATATACGTTGGCATTGAGTGCTCTCATTTATGCAGGGTCTATGGAATTTGTAACTGTAGCTATGTTACTATCTCCCTTTGATCCAGTGAGTGCTTTCTTAATTACACTCATGGTCAATGGACGTCATATATTTTATGGAATTTCTATGTTAACTATATATAGACATATGGGATGGCTAACACCATATCTCATATTTGGAATGACGGATGAAAGTTTTTCCATCAATTATACATCACAAATTCCTACTGAAATTTCCAAGAAATGGTGTTATTTTTTTGTAACTTTATTAAATCAAATCTATTGGGTGGTCGGATCTGTCATAGGTAATCTTTTTGCATCTGTATTGTCTTTTAATGCGAAAGGATTAGAATTTGTACTGACTGCACTCTTTATTGTGTTGGCTCTAGAACAATATAAAATGCAACGGAATTTGATTAGTTCTAGTATAGGAATAATCATCCCTGGGATTTCCTTGTGGATATTTGGTAGCGAACACTTTATGATTCCCGCTATGATTGGTATCGTGGTAATGTTAAGTCTGTTAGGCAGAACAATGGAGGGAGAGCAATGACTTTCACAGAAAAAATTATAACCATTGCCATTGTTGTAATAGGTACCATGGCAACACGATTTTTACCATTTGTTATATTTAACTCGAAAACGAAAACACCTGCTTATGTGCAGTATTTAGGGAAAGTATTACCGTCGGCGACGATGAGCTTATTAGTAATATTTTCCTTACGACATGTAGATATCTCTGGCGTATACCATGGAATACCAGATATCATTGCCGTAGTAGTAACATTATTGCTCCACTTATGGAAAGGAAATATGTTCCTATCCATTGGAGGAGGAACTATTTTGTATATGGTGCTGGTGCAACAAGTGTTTATTTAATGTTATATGGAACTATTCTAAATATGATATAATACGAATAATAAGGTTTGAAATATATCAATATGAGAATAAAGGAGATACCTATGATTATTACAACAACGATGCAAATTGAAGGACAACCAATTAAAGAATATAAAGGAATCGTATTTGGAGAAGTTGTAGAAGGTCGTAACTTTGTGAAAGACTTTTTCTCCTCCATTCGAGATATTGTTGGTGGTCGTAGCAATAGTTATGAATCATCTTTAGCTAGCGCTCGTGAGGCATCTTTACAAGAAATGAGTAAACGTGCGAAAGATATGGGAGCTAATGCGATCGTAGGTGTATCTGTGAGTTATGAAACATTGGGTGAAACAAATGGTATGCTTATGGTGACATGCACAGGGACAGCGGTAGTGATTTAATATATATTAGAGTTACTTTTACAAATAGTAAATAAGTATTATATAAGAATGCAGAAGTATTCCAATATAATTTTTAAGTATTGAAATATAATTTAGTAAAGATACACAGTAAGCATTCTAATAGAATGCATACTATTTAAAGCTAGTAGATGATTAGTTATATATAGTGTAGTTTTATAGATAGGAATCGATAAGGAGAGATAGAATCAGTGGGCAGTGACATAGGTATAGAAATTTTAATTGTAGTCATACTCATCATTTTGAATGGTTTATTTTCCATGACGGAATTAGCCATTATCAATGCTCGTAAAGGGTTATTAGAAGAAAAGTCAGAAGTAGGTAATCGTGGAGCTCGCATGGCTATCAAGCTAGCGGAGGATCCAAATGAAATGTTTTCCACTATACAAATCGGCATTACTTTGATTAGTATCGTCACTGGTTTGTATTCGGGTGCTACCTTTTCCGATCCTATGGCGACATATATTAAAGAACATATACTATGGCTAGCTGATTATGCAGATACGATAAGCCCTATTTTCATCGTATCCTTAACAACCTATTTATCCTTAGTGATAGGGGAATTGGTGCCAAAACGGTTGGCTTATAATTCACCAGAATCTATCGCCATTATGATGGCCATCCCTATGAAGTACTTCGCTACGGTGACAAAACCATTAGTAGCACTCCTTAGTGTGTCTACGATGATGCTATTGAAAGTACTAGGTGTGAAACACAAGGAAGAAGCACCAGTGACGGAATCGGAAATCAATAAAATGCTCGTACAAGGTGTGGAACTAGGTGCCTATGAAGAAGAAGAGCCAGTACTGGTAGAAAATATTTTCCGTTTAGCTGATCTCGATGCCAGCGATATTATGACACCTCGTACACAGTTGACTTGGATCGATATTAACGCTAGCGATGAAGAAATATTAGAAACTATTATGGAATGCAACGAACATCGTATTCCCGTAGGTGACGATTCCTTAGATGAGTTGAAAGGCTTAGTCTCTTCGGTGGATGTGTTGGCACAACAGATGAAAGAAAGCCATCGTCCTATGAAAGATATTCTGGCCTATTGTATGCGTAAACCGGTACTCGTACCAGAATCTCTGTCATTGATGAAAGTATTATCTACTTTCAGAGAAGAAGGTACCCATGAGGCTATTGTGCTAGACGAATACGGAGGCATGAGTGGGATGATTACGTTCCACGATATTATGGAAGAAATCGTGGGATTGATGCCATCTGGGGAAGAGGAAAAGAAAGAAGAAGAAAATCGCATCGTTCAACGAGAAGATGGAACCTATCTTGTGGATGGTCTTATCAGCATTGAAGAACTGAAAGAGTACTTCGAAGTGAACGAACTATTACCAGGGGAAGAAGAGGATTTGTACAAAACATTAGGGGGATTCGTGACATATTTAATCGGTCGCATTCCAAAAGAAGCCAATCGTTGTCACTATGGACCATTGCAATTTGAAGTGATGGATATGGACAACACGCGGGTGGATAAAGTGATGGTGACGCGGAAAGTAGCGGTGGAGAGTAGTCCTGAATGATGTACAAAGTATCTATATTGCCACTACTTGGAAAGATACGATATAATAGGAACAGAATACATCAAAGTATGAGTATAGTATACATCGTAACTTATGTTAGTCATGAAAGAGGGTACACCATGGAATGGGTATATTTAGCAATTCATTATGGAGATAATGAGCGCGGTCATATTGCGTATAACAAAGAAACAAAAGAATGCCAAGTGGTATTAGAAGATGCAGTTTGGAAAGAAAAAGTAGAATCTTACTTGCAAGCAGAACAAACAGTAATGCATGCTACAGGATTGAATACATATGATGAGTTAATAGTTAAACCATTGGACTCCTACGATAATTTAAAATTAGCCTTAACTCGCATGTGGAACAAAAATGGCGTACAAGTTGACTGGGGCATTCCAGTAGAAGTGAATGGTCAATTATATTTTGCTGAATAAGCGAGAGCATATAGTGAATAGTTAGCATTTGCAGGGTACAGTTCAGTGTATACTGAATATATCTTTGTAAGGACATATTTAATATAAAAGAATATATAAAAGCCTATAGAACGGTAAGAGTGGTTCTATAGGCTTACTGTGTATATGGTGGATGTATAAAAAATGTACGGAGATTTAAAAAATCTAGTAGATGTGTGTATGTATCGAACATTACAAGAGAATTTTAAATACTTTTATCGTACATATGAAATAGTTATCCACTAAACTGTGGATAACTCAGTGTATAACTATGGGTATAGATTGTGAGTAGGTTGTTAATACCTTGTGAATTTAGTGTTAATAACTCTATAGTTATACACATCTTATACACAAAAAGTGAATAACCCTTGTAAAATAAAGCTTTATTGAATCTTAATAGGTGAGAAAAAATGTTCTGTATTGTGGATATGCACATAGGATACAGATCGAATCTTATTTTAGATTTTATATTGCTAGGTAGAGTACAGTTAGACTATAATATATGTATACTTGCGTTCATAGCTCAGTAGGATAGAGCGACAGTTTCCTAAACTGCAGGTCGGGGGTTCAATTCCCTCTGGGCGCACCAAATCCATAAAGGGGCTGTTGTATGATAGCCCCTCTATACACAAAGCTATTAGTTGGTGTTAGAGAATCAACTAATAGCTTTTTTTTGTTTGTTAGGGAAAAGGATTCTAAAAGAACTTTTTTAATGTAATTACGTCAGGAGCTAAAATAATCTTAATTATATAAGCATTTAATTACAAATTATAGTGATTATGCTATAGAAAATAATCATAAAAACATACAGGAATTGTGATATAATTTACGTACTATAACAACTCATAAGCTAAGGGAGGCTACAAATGATGAGAAAGAACGTAGTATTAGCAACATTGGTTGCCTTACTGTGTACGTCAACAGTATTAGCAGAAGAAGTAAACTTAGGTAAGAATGGAGATACAAGTACAGCCTATACGGCGGGTGGTGTATCAATTGGTAAAGGCATAATTGGATCTGCAGATAAGCGGATTAATGCCCCTATTGGGATTGGGTATAATCACAATATTAATGCAGACTATAGTATTGCCTTAGGGTATGCTGCAACGGTTGAAAAAAATGCAGAAGAAGGAATTGTTATCGGCACTAGTTCCTATGTTGGTAAACTAACAGATGATGAAGCCTTAGGAGAAGTACCACAAGATACACCTACAAAATTAGGAAATCAATCTGAAAAGATAGTCAATGCTGACGATTATAAACCTTTAGATGAATCAAAAGATACAAAAGATACACCATTGATTCCAGAGGAGTATCAAGATAAAGTAGCATATCGAGCAATAGCTATAGGGAATCAAAATCGAATTTATGGATTCCATGCAGTTGGGCTTGGTAATGGTGTTAGGGCGAATGGAACCGATGCTATTGCTATTGGTAAAGCGAGCCGAGCTTGGCTAGATGAGTCTATTGCCATGGGTTCTCAAGCTGTGACAGCAAGAAAAAGAAGTATCGCTCTAGGTCGGTATGCAACTACTTTGTCAGAAGATAGTATAGCTATCGGTAATCGCTCAGAAATAAGTTCTAAGGCAGATAGTAGTATGTCTCTAGGCGCTTGGTCGCGTGTGAATGATAAGAATAGTGTCGCTATTGGTGTGTATTCTTCTACAGAAGGACGTGGTGCGGCTATAGATGGTACATCTGCTTTTTCAGGAGATGCGGTGAAAGCAGCAGAAGGTGTTGTTTCTGTAGGTACAGAGGGATACTCTATGCAATTTGATAATGATTCATTACCTATTCCAGAGATGAAACGAAGAATTGTCAATGTAGCTGGGGGTATTAAAGATACAGATGCAGTAAATGTAAAACAATTGAAAGCAATTACAAATGTATTAGGATACACACCTGAAGAAATTGAAACATTAAATTCTACTATAGCTAGTAAACCTGAAAGCATTCGCAATCAAATTGATACGGTACGATCCATGGCGGAGACTGCTAATGATACAGCAAAAATGGCAGGGGCTTCTGCCATTGCGTTAAGTGCATTGAAAGCTTTACCATATGATGGGATAGATCGAACACAAGTGATGGCTGGGGTAGGTCAGTTTAAAGGAATGAAGGGATTGGCACTAGGCTTAGGTCATTACCAAAATAAAGATAGATTCTATAATGTTGGACTTAGCCTTGCGGGACATACCGTATCTTGGAATGCAGGTGCTTCTTTCAGAATCGGTAAAGAAGAAAAGAAACCTATGATTTCCAACGATTATGAGATACGTATCCAGCAGTTAGAAGAAAAAAATGCAGAGTTAGAACGAAAAGTGAATCAGTTATTGGTGATGCAAGGAAAATAACATAACGGGGCTGTAACAAAATAGCCCACAAATAAAATAGAGGAAAGTTGATTAAAAAGTATCAACTTTCCTCTATTTTTTATATTTTTAATAGGCAAAAGGGTCCCGAAGGACCCTTTTCATTGGTATA